>JAYVVR010000180.1:0-5193 GCA_043786835.1 Armatimonadota bacterium
TGCTGGCGCTTAAATATGTGTCCCGTGTGGACACGACCGATCTGAACCTCGATCAAGACGAGGAAGAAAAAAGTGTTGACGAAGACGCTGTCAATATGATGGAATACGATGTGCCGCAGGAAGACGCCGAGGAAGCCGTCGCGGCCTCTGCCGAGAGCACTGGAAAGAGAGGACAGCCATGACGAATATGACCTGGACACTGGACAATAAAGGGCATCTAGTAATGACCTGGGACGCCCCGTCGGCAAAAACTGCCGCGCGTGCCCGCCGCCGGAACCTTCTGACTCTGACACAAGCCGCCGCGACTCCGGCACGGTTTAGCCGTGCCACCGCCCTAGCCGCGTACTATCGCCTTCAAGCGTCTCTCACTCACCGCCGAGCCGCTGCCTAGAACGAGTGACCTGATCGCGAGCTGCTGAACTTTAGAGAACAAAACCTAACATATGAAAACACTCCAAACATCAAGGGTGGACCCGCAGACGCCGCTGGTCGGGATCGCTGTCCGCAAGCCCTGGCAGCGAAGCGTGCTGACCTTTCTGCTGGTGGTCGGGCCGGGCCTGATTGTCATGGCCGCCGACAACGATGCCGGGGCGGTCTCGACCTACACGCAGGCGGGGGCGCAGTACGGGAAGCATCTGCTCTGGCTGCTGATTTTGCTGCTGCCGACCTGCTACTTTATTCAGGAGATGGTTGCCCGTCTCGGCATCGCCACCGGTCAGGGCCACGCCGCCATGATCTATCAGCGGTTCGGCAAATGGTGGGGCGTCTTCTCGCTCGTAGACCTGCTGATCTTGAACTTTTTAACACTGGTGACTGAGTTTGCCGGCATTTCGCTTGCCGCTACCCAGATGGGCCTGCCGCCGGGAGTCGTCGTGCCGCTGGCCGCACTGGCACTCATGGCACTGGTGACGACCGGCAGTTACCGGCGCTGGGAGCGGATGACGATTGCACTTTGCCTGCTGAACCTGGCATGGCTCGTGCTGGCGTTCATGTCGCATCCGTCGGGCGGGGATGTGGTGCGTAACCTAGTCGTGCCGAACATCCCGCATGGCGGGCTGACCTCCGGCCTGGTCTTTACGGTCATTGCGATTGTCGGCACGACGATTGCACCCTGGCAGCTCTTTTTTCAGCAAAGCACGGTCGCCGACAAGAAACTGCGCTTTGCGGACCTGAAGTTTGCCCGATTAGATACGTTTCTCGGCGCATGTTTGACCGTCGTGGTCGCCGGCTGCATGATGCTGATTGGGGATGCGGCTTTACGCCATCAAATCCCCTTCAGCGCCGACAGCTTTGATCCAGCAAAAATGGCAGTCGCGCTGGGGCATGTCTTCGGCCCCTGGTTCAAGACCGGCATTCTGATTCTCATGGTGGATGCGTCCGTGCTTGGCGCGACGGCAATCTCGCTGTCCTCGGCTTATGCTTACGGCGAGGTGCGAGGCTGGTCCCACGGCCTGCAAAAAAGCATCAAGGATGCCCCCGGCTTCTACGGGATGTATATCGCCTGTGTCGCGCTGGCGGCGGGCCTGGTGCTGATCCCGCACGCGCCGCTGCAGCTTATCATTGTGAGCGTTCAAGTGCTGGCGGGGGTGATGCTGCCTTCGGCCATCATCTTTTTGCAGCTTCTCTTGAACGACCGTGCCCTGCTGGGTGCAGAATGGGCGAACAAGCCGTGGAACAACGTGGTGAACTGGACCATTATCGTCGTCCTGTTTATCCTATCGCTGATTTTGGCGCTGCAGGTGATTGCGCCAAATTTGTTCCCGGCCTCTTAAATTTTAGAGTGAAACGTAATGAATGGAGATAGAAATGGCAGCAACAATGACAGAAGCACATACCCACACTCTGCGGGTCATCCACCCATTGGACGATGTTGCTGAAGAAAAGCGCAGCCCGGAAGGACTGGGAGAAATGCCGATGAGCGGAAGCGTCAGGCTGTCGCTGTACGCCCTGCGCGGATACTTGGTTCTGATCGGCCTGATGGTTGGTTACCGTGTGCTGACACTGGCCGGCGTATTCGGACATCACGCGCACTGATCCCGCCGGCAGAAGAATAAAATCGGCACTAAAGATAATGAAGCCTTCCGTGCGGGAACACGGAAGGCTTCAGGGCCAGGTGCGGCAGAAATCCACACACTTATCCGCTGTGATTCTACCCCATTTCGGCTCCTGCAACACGCGCCCTCAAAAATGAGGGCCAGAGGAGAAACCATGCCGAAGACCCAAAAACTCATTCACGGAGGCTTGCTGCTGTCCGGCCTGCTCGGACTTGGTTCGGTGGCAGACCCGGCGGCGGCCCAAAAAGGTGCCGCCGCGCCTGCGCCGCCTGCCAATCCCAGCACCAATCAAGCCGGCGTCAATCCCGGTCAAGCCGGCGTCAATCCCAGTGCCGCACAGAACGCACCCGCCGGCAAACCGACCGCGGTGCCGACCGGGGCAGGGCTGCAAATCGTCCCGGCGTCGCCGGGCGATGCCAACACCTACAAGCTTGCACCGGACGGGGCGGGCAGCTTCAAGCTGGTTCCGGCTTCGGCGTCCGACGCCAACACTTATAAGCTGGTGCCGGTCGCCGCGCCTGCTGAACCAGCGCCTATCCCGCAGCAGCAGATGTACGCAGGATTTCAGGCAACCCTTAACGCCCAGCACGTTTTCCCGTTCCACAGCCCGTATGCCGGGGCGCAGAGCTTTCTGTCGCGCTCCGAGACCGAGGCAACAGACACTTACACCATTTACATCGGCTACCGCGTCAACAACCGCCTGGAAGCGTATGTGGATCCGGAAATCTCCAAAGGACATGGCCTCAGCACCGGATTTGGCCTCGGCGGGTTCACCAACGGCGATGTTGTCCGCACCCCGACGCTGGACCAGAACCCGTATCTCGCCCGCTATGTCCTGCGCGAAGTGATTCCCATCGGCAAAGAGACTGAGCAAGTGGCGCAGGGTGAGGCCCAGCTTGCCGGACCGCGCCCGACCCACCGGATCGTCATTTCCGGCGGCAAACTGGGCGTTTCCGACATCTTTGACGTGAACCGCTATGCCAATACAACGCGCAGCCAGTTTATGAACTGGGGCCTAATCAACTGCGCAGCCTATGACTACGCCGCCGACACGCGCGGCTACTCTCAGGGCGGGGCCATCGAGTATATCACGCCAAGTTATGCCGTCCGGTTCGGCCTGTTCCAGATGCCGAAGATCGCGAACTTTATCTCGCTGTCCAGCGACTACAAGAACAATTTCGGGTCACAGGCCGAAATCGAGCTGCATCCCAAGTTTCTCGCTACTAAAGCCGGACCAGGCATCGTACGGATTCTCGGCTACTATAACCGGGCGCACATGGGCGACTACCGGGCATCGGTTGCGCTTGCGAAACAAAATGGAACGACGCCCGACATTACAGCGACGGAAACGACTGGCAGCAAAAAGTACGGCTATGTCGTCGGCTACGAGCAGCCCGTAGCGGACAACGGCAATACGGGCTTGTTCGCGCGGGCCGGCTACAACGACGGTAAAACAGAAGATTTCGCTTATACTGAGTGTGACCGCACCGGCAGCGTTGGCTTTCAGGTCTCCGGGGGGCGTTTGTTCCACCGGCCTGATGATATTTTTGCGCTGGCTTTCGAGCAGAACGATCTGTCTTCGGCCCATAAAGACTATCTGGCGGCCGGCGGCTCCGGGTTTTTGCTCGGCGATGGCCGGTTGTCTTACGGCTCGGAGCGGCTGCTGGAAACGTACTATAATTACCAGCTCACGAAGCATGGGGCGGCGACGACAATTTTTGTGACCGGCGATTATCAGCATATCAACAATCCCGGCTATAACAAAGACCGTGGCCCGGCAGATGTCGTCTCTTTGCGGGTGCATTTGGAACTTTAGCTTTGTTCCGGCGCCAATCCGTGTTATACTGTAGAAACACAAGGAGGCAACCATGCTTGACACTGCCCCGCCGACAAACAGCACTATGCCGACATCCGAACATGACGCCATTTGGGAAAAGCTGCGGCTGCCCCATCACGAGCATGACCATCCGCCGGTCACGAACGCAAACGACGTCTACAAAAGCGGCCTCAGCCCGCTCGACAAGCTGGCCGTCAAAATTACCGACAAAGTCGGCTCGATGGGCTTCTTTTTGGCGATTCTGGTCTGGACCATTCTCTGGACCGTCTACAACATTCTGGCGTCGGAAGTCACATCCCTGCACTGGAAATCGTTTGACCCGTTCCCGGCGTTTGTCGCCTATTTATTGATCTCGAACGTCATCCAGATTTTACTCATGCCGCTGATCATGGTCGGTCAGAATGTCCAGGGGCGGCACACCGAGATTCGCGCCCAGCTTGACTTCGAGATCAACCAAAAGGCCGAAAGCGAAGTCATGGTCATCCTGCACAATTTAGAGCATCAAACCGACCTGCTCATTCAGCTCATGCGGCATTTAGAGTGCAAAATCTCCGAAGAAGAGATCCGGGCCATCGCCGCCGAACACGACATCGCCGATAAGATTGAATCCGCCAAGACTCCTGCCGCCGCGTAATCTCTCTATGACTCTGCATGAGAAAATCGGCCAGATGCTGCTGCTCGGCTGGCAGACCAACGCCCACGCCGACGCACTGGTGACCGAGTTTGCCGCCGGAGGCGTGATTTTGATGGGCCGGAACATCAGGACGCCTGCCCAAACGTCTGCCCAAATCAAGCACCTGCAAGCGCTGGCCCGGCGGCACGCTCTCCCGGCGCTGTTTGTGGCGGGAGATCAAGAGGGCGGCCGGGTTCAGCGGCTCGGTCCACCCCGCTATCCCGCCCACCCGTCCGCGCGAGATATCGGCCAATCGTCCGATCCTGCGACAAACGCCCGGCAGACCGCCGCCGCTATCGGGCGCGAACTCAAATCCCTCGGCTTCAACTGGGACTTTGCGCCGGTGCTGGACGTTGACAGCAACCCCGGCAACCCGGTCATCGGTGACCGCTCCTACAGTGCCGACCCTGAGGCAGCTGCCGCTCTCGGGGTCGCCGCGATTGCCGGCTTCCAGACAGACGCCGGCATTCTCGCCTGCGGCAAGCACTTCCCCGGCCACGGCGACACCGAAACCGACTCCCATTTCGCCCTGCCGACCATTCGCCGCTCCCGCGCCGCATTGGACGCCGTCGAGCTTGTCCCGTTTCGCGCCGCGATTGCCGCCGGTCTCGCCGCGATTATGACCGCCC
>JAYVVR010000181.1:0-5191 GCA_043786835.1 Armatimonadota bacterium
GCTTTGAGCTGCGCCTGTCGCCCGCAGGTCTGCCACAAGATGGCGGATTGCGCAGATGCCGGGGGCATCCGTCGCTGGGCAGATACGCGGCAAGGGCCAAAGACATGGCGGGAAATGTGTCCGGCGAAACGGTGGTCAACTGCTTGAACAAGGCCGGCTTCAACAAAGAGACATCGGCATAAAACATATACGCAGGATACCACGCTTACGCAAGAGGTCTAGCCTCTAACTCTGTTTACGGCGGACACGCAGCACGGCAATTTTGGTCGGGTGGTTGAACGGCGCGGGGTCGGTCGGGAGGGTGGGGGTGGCTCTGGCGTACCCAAGAAAGTCCGGCGGCACGGGGATCAGCGTTTCTAGGGACAGATACCCGTCGGCACAAAGTGTTTCGAGCATCTGCATATACGCTGCGCCGCTGACATACAGGGCATTGTTGATGGCCACAAGTGTGCCGCCGTCTACGATCAGTGGTCGGACTTTGTTGAGCAGTCGTGCGTTGGCTTCCGCTAAGTCCACAATCCCGTGGCGGGTGCGGGAGAACAGCGGTGGGTCCAAAATCACGCAGTCGAACGAGGCGTTCTCTCGCTTCAAGTGGCTGACATGGGGCCAGAAGTCTGAGGCCACAAAGTCTTTGGTCTGGACCGGAAAGCCGTTGCGGACAAATGAGTCTTTACCGATGTTCAAAAATTGGCGGCTGAGATCGCTTTGAACGACCCATGACGCCCCGCCCGCCCGTGCCGCGACCCCTAAACTCCCCGTATACGCAAACATATTCAAGACAGTCTTGCCGGCAGAGTTTGCTTTGAGCCATTCGCGCAGACCGCGCGTATCGAGATACAAGCTGCTGTCTTGATTGAGGCGCAGATCTATCCGGTACCAGACGCCATTTTCTAAAACAAACCGGTCCAAAGTCTCGCCTGACAGCAAAACGCCTCGCTTCGCATCGTCGGTATCCCCATGCCGCGATTTCACCAGCACCGCTTGAAGCCAGGGCAGTGCTTCCAGGTAGAACTCGGCAGCGCCGTCAATAAGCGCTGTTGACTCGGCGGGCGGGTCGGCGTAGTTATGCAGCACCAGGGTTTTGCCGTAGAGATCAGCGCTGAGTGCAGGCCAGCCTTCGTAAAAGCCGTTAAACAACCGAAGCGCGGTTTCATGGCGCGGGTCGAGAAGTGCGGCACGGGCGGTCAGCGCGGCGGCGAGGGCCGGCTGCAAAGAGTTAATAGCGGAATTCATAGAGTAAAAAGCTACTGCCCAGCAGCGGCAGGCAGAGGTTCCAGAAGAGCGCTCAGCCGGACTTTTTATCCGACAACGGCAGCTCGAAAGGCAGCGTAGGCGCGCCTGCCACCGGCAAGTCACGCAGTGTGTGGAAGAAGCCTGTTAAGACAGCGTCCAGTCCCAAAGAAGTGCTGAACTCATGATGCTGCCAGTAGACTCACTTACCGGCCTCTGCATCAAGTATTTCCGTATCACAGTATCCCTGGTCTTCGTCGAGGCTACCGATTGCAGCACGGACATAAAAAGAAGGGAGGCTAATATCTATGTACACACTGCTGCCGTTTGCGGCTTGGACAATTTCAAGTTCCATTTTCTGTAACTGATTGGTTTGCATTGGATTTTCGATGGGTTAAGGCCCATGCAATAAATTGCATGGCTAGGGTTTTATTGGGGTACACGGCGCGGACGCCACAAAACACCCGCTTCGCGGGGTTCGGATAAGACCAAAACAACTCTGAGTCCCGCGAAGCGGTACTTCGCAGCGTCCTCGCTGTGTAGCCGTGTGTTTCAACACACGGTTTCCTATAGCATTATGGCACATAACTCTTGTGCTTTGTTTTTCCTTTTGTCAGCTCTTCCAAAGCCACATACAGCACCGGGGCGACGAGCAGGGTGAAAAACGTTGAGACAGACAGGCCGCCGATGACGGCGATGGCGAGGGGCTTCTGCAAAGCCGCGCCTGCGCCGAGGCCGAGCGCAAGGGGCATCAAGGCGAGAATAGCCCCGATGGTGGTCATGAGAATGGGGCGCAAACGCTCTTCGCCGGCTTTTTGGACTTGGGCAGTCAAGTCGCCATGCGGGTCTTCAGAGCGCAGATGGTTGAAGAACGAGAACAGGACAATACCGTTTTCGGTGATAATCCCGATAATCATAATCGCGCCGGTCAGGCTGGAAATGTTCAGGAGCGTGTGGGTAAGTGTCAGTGCCGCGAGAACGCCGAACAGCGACAAGACGGCGGCGACCAGCAGGGCGATCGCTTGGCGTACCGAACGGAATTGGAAGACTAACAGCGTGAAGACCAGCAATATCGTGATGAGGAGCGTCTGCCCAAGCTCAGCGAACGACTGCTGCTGACTGGCATACAAGCCGCCGTATTCAACCGAGTAGCCGGGGGGCAGCGAGACTTTCTGGCTGATCTCGCGCTGGATTGCCGTGGTCGCCGAACCCAAATCTTTGCCGCTGAGACTTGCCGTGACCGCGATCATTTGGCGCTGGTTTTCGCGGGTGATACGGGGCGCGCCCGGTGCAGGCACGACGGCGGCGACTTCGGAAACAGGAACCGTGCCGCCGGTGACGGGGGACGCGATTTGGATATTCGGCAGCAGCTCCGGTGAGAGCGCCTCGCCGGGGCGGGCCACCACGACCCGGACGCCGACCGCCTGCTCGCCCGACTGCACCGAGGTCGGCTCGACGCCCTGGAGGGCTGCCGTGACGGCCTGGGTGATGTCGTCGGTGGTCAGGCCGTAGCGCTGGGCCTGCTGGGTGTTGACTTCCAGCACCGACTCCGGGCTGGAATGGACAATGCCGGACTTGTTATCCACCACATACGAGAGCTTGCCGAGCGTGTCATTAACTTTCTGGGCCAGGTCTTCCAGCGCTGCTTGGTCCGGGCCGAAAATCTTAATCTGTACGGGGCTGGGGCTGCCCGCAATGTCGCCGATGTTGTCCTGCAATGTTTGATGGAAGTCCACTTGCGCCGCCGGGTATTTGGCTTCAATTTGGGTTCGGACATCGTCCATGACAGCGTTGATATCGCGCGTCCGCTTCGACTTCAGGCGCACGGTCATATCGCCCCGATCCTGGGTCGTGATTTCAAAGCCGTTTTGCGCTCCGGTCTGCCGGGACCAGTTCGCGATTTCAGGTGTCGCGGCCAGCACCGTCTCAATCTGCCCGGAAACATGGCTCGCTTCGGCAAGCGAAGTCCCGGCGGGGAGCTGGAAGTCGAGAATAAACCCGCCCTCGTCAAACTCCGGGAAAAAGCCTGTTTCGATACTTTTAACAAGAAAGAACGACGCCAAAGCAATCGGGATCAGCAGCACAAACACAACGGCTTTACGGCGCAGGCAAAAGTGCAGCACACGGGCGTAGACCCGCACGACGGTGTCGAACTGCCGGGGAAAGAAACCGAGGATACGCGCAAAGACGTTCGGTTTTTTTGCGTTGTGCGCGTCGGCTTTGAGCGGCAGCAGCCAGCCGGCGAGGATGGGTGTCAGCAGCAGGGCCAGCGCCAGCGAGACGGTCAAAGTCGCGATCATTACCAGCGCCAGGGGACCGAAAAATTGGCCTGTCAGATCGTTTAGGAATGTCAGCGGCAGAAATGCGACCATTGTGGTCAGTGACGACCCGACCATCGCCGGCGTGATCGCCTGAAGGCCCGCCGCGATTGCTTCGGGGCGCGTTTTGCCGCTTTCAAGCTCCGAGAACATATTTTCAACGACAACAATGCCGTCGTCAATCACTAAGCCGAGCGCGACGGCGAGTGCGCCGAGAGTCATAATGTTAAGCGTCTGCCCAAGCAGCTTCATCAGCGTAAACGAAATAATGATCGTCAGGGGCAAGAGCATCAATACAATCGCGGCAGTGCGGAGATTGCCGAGAAAGAGCATTAAAACGACGAGCGCCAAAATGCCGCCGATAACGAGCGCCTCGACGACCGAGTTTTGGGAGCCGAGAACGATCTCCGATTGGTCGTAGTAATTCGTGATCGTGACATCGGGCGGCAGCAGGGATTTCGCCGAAGCAAGCTCCCCTTTGATGCCGTCGGCTACCTGCACAGTATTCCCGGCGGGCTGCTTGATAATCGAAAGGAGAATGGCTGGATGGCCATCGCCGCTGGCTTCGACTTTACGCGGCTCCACCCCGCGCGTGACTGTCCCAACCTCACCGAGCCGCACCGGCACTCGGTTTTTGACCGCGACTGTGACATTTGCAATGTCTCTGGTGTCCTTGAACAGACCTGACACTAAGACTTGATAGCGCAGAAACGACTGGTCGTAAGTACCGACAGCGTTAATCTGATTATTCCTCGCCAGCGCTGTTTGAACGTCCTGGGCGCTGACCCCGCGTGCCAGCAGGGCGGCTGCATTGAGCTGAACTAAAAAATCCGGCGTGTCGCCCCCCTGCACGGCAATCTCGCGGACACCGGAAACACGCAGTAGACGCGGCCTGAGTGTGTAAAGTGCTAAACTCCGAAGCTGCTGCGGGCTGACGGTCGGCGAGTACAGGCTGTAGCCCATGACGGGAAAGACCGAGGGGTTCAGTCGCTCCGCTGACACTACAGTCCCTGGCGGCAGGCTAGCCTGGACCTGCGCGAGCTTTGCCTGAACAAGCTGCAAGGTCGCCGCCATGTCCGTGCCCCAGCTAAAGTTGACATCCAGCTCATCCCCGCCCCGCTGCGTCAAAGACCCGACCCGCGTGACATTTGGCACTCCGGCGACCGCATTTTCGAGGGGCCGCGTGATGTTCGCCAGCACTGTCGGGATGGGGGTATTCCCGGCGTCCGCCGTGACAATGATGCGCGGCGCGGCAAGGTCCGGGAAGATTGCGACTGGCAGGGACTGGGAGGCCAAGAAGCCGCTGAGGCACAGGACGACGACGGCCAGTAAAATCGCTTTGCGGTAGCGCTGCACCCAGCTGCTTAATTCGAATTTTGGGTTGTGTTGCATAATTTTCAGACCATGCAATAAATTGCACGGCTACACAGCGTGGACGCTACCAAGTACCGCTTCGCGGGACTAAAAAATTCCAAGTCCCAACCCCGCGCCCTCCAGGTAGCCTGTGCTGCCAGTGCAGAAGCGGGTGTTTTGTGGCGTCTGCGCCGTGTACTCCAATAAAACCCTAGCCGTGCAATTTGTTGCATGGGCCGAATGACGCACGGCTTTCTATTTCTCGCCGGTTGTTACCGAAACTTTCGCGC
>JAYVVR010000182.1:0-5165 GCA_043786835.1 Armatimonadota bacterium
GTCGCCAATTCAAACGCATAAAGCGCGGATTTATTGCCTGCCGTGTCAATCCCCGATGCGATGACCATGCCGAACGCCGCCAGCGGGGCGCTCCATTCGAGCGCTTCAGACGCCCGCGCCGGGGCAAACGACGGGAACGACCACCGCCGGGCGAGATGCGTTCCTAACGTCTGTGTTCCGCTCAAAGCATGAGACGCATCCCCGCCCGGCGACATCCGCCAGTCGTTTTCGGTGCGTAATAGATGCGCCGCGCTCAAACGACAAACTCGCGCCAGCCAGGTATTCGGTGTCCCGCAGACCCGGCAGAGGCGTATGCGCTCCCCGCAGCGGCGGCACTCGGTCGCCCCTTCCGGCAGGTCGGCGGCGCAGTGCGGGCAGTTCGAGAGCGGCGGCAGAACTGCAATCGAAAGCTCCAAATCGGCCGGCAGATCGGCGGCGTCCACTGCCGACACAGCCAGGTACTGCCCGAACAGCGACAGCCGGGTTGCCGCCAGCGCCGCGTGTCCGGCCTTTTCGGGTCTTAGCTCCACCGTCACCGCCTGCCGCTCTGCCGGGGCCAGCGCAAACTCCGACGGATAAATCTCAAGCCACGGCACCGGCGACTTCACTCCCACATGCAGCACCGCCCGCCGGCTGTCGTTCTGGACTACGGCTACCCGCCTGGCCACTTTATCCGTCCCCAGCGCATGCTCCGCCGAGAAATCAAATTCCGTTGTGTCTAATGTAGGCATGGTGGAAAATTTAGTGATAGGTCAGGTAAGATTGCCGCCGCTTTTTCCCGGCGTCCTGCAAAAGTTCTTCGATGTCTTGAAACGCCGTCACAACACTTTCCAGAGTCTCGTCTTCTTCGTCTTCTTCGGCGTCTTCGCCAAGCACCGCCGGGTTCGCTTCCACACATTCTTCCAGTGCGACAACTGTTTTCAGCCCTTCTGTCGGCGAAAACCATTGCTGCTCCGCCGGGAAAGAATAACCCGCTGCCTCCATCGCCTGAACTCCTTCTTCGCCGCCATACTCACTGAGAGCGTCGGCACGGCTTTGGCTGCAAAAATCCGTCAGTGGCCTGACACCCAGCATTTCAGCCGCCTCGGTCAGCGCTTCGTCATGTTCAACCAAATCTTTACCGGCATTGTTAATCCGTCGCGGATAGCTCGGCTGGCTATCAAGCATAAGCAGCATTCCCATTGGCATGACTTCGTTTAACCTCGCTGTTCTTGTGCCCGCGAAGGCGGGGAATTGCCCTTCAAAGCACGGGGGTTCAGCCCCGTGTTTTCTGTATCTTTGGCCCCGACTGCAAAACCCCGGCATTTCTGCCGACAACAAGTCTATTATGACCGCAGCCTGCACCCGAACTCTCTATGCGCCCAATCCGCCCCAGCTTGATGAACCCTGGCTCAAGCTCGCCGCCGTGTTGGTTGTGGCTATTCTCATCGCCGCCGTCGCCCTCGGCTCGTAACAGGAATAAAGACCATGTGTTGAAACACACGGCTACATAGCGCGGACGCTACGAAGTACCGCTTCGCGGGACTAATACAATTCGGAGTTATCTTAACCCCGCGAAGTGGGTGTTTTATGGCGTCCGCACCGTGTACTCCAATAAAACCTTAGCCGTGCAATTCATTGCATGGTCCGAAAGCACATGATCAACCTCTTACGGGATAATTGTGACCGTAGTTTTCCGAACAAATCCACCGGCCCGGACAATGCGCGTCCAATCTCTCCAGCCAGTCCCGGCGCGGCGTGTAAATCTCCCACCAGCCATCTATCCAGACAATGTGAATGCCTTGCCACTGCTTCAGCAGCGGCCAACATTCGTGCAGAGGCGTACAAGACTGACTTGCTTCGGCAATCACCGCCAGATCAGATTCGGCGGGGGCGAAGCCGCGCATCTGTGACCATTCGTCGAATTTCAACAGCGGCGCGAGAACGGAGAGCCTGCCGGGTCGCCAAAAATAAGCAGGTGAACGGTTCTCAACGGGGATCTCCAAAAAAAGCCACTGTTCCCAATTTGGGTTAGCTTCGCGCCACTCCCAGGGGTATGGACTTTGCTGGAATGATGTGTCCCACCAAAGCGCGTCCAGTTCAGGAATGAGCGGCGCAAAGAGTTCAGCAAATGGGTATTCAGGGTAGCTTAATCCGGTCATGGACATGCTCCATTTCTACCGACAGGCAAGATTGTTACCGGCCAAAGACTTCGCGGCGGGCGTCGCGGTCGCGGTCGCGCTCGGCGATGCTGTCACGCTTGTCCCAGAGCTTTTTGCCGCGTCCGATGCCGATTTCAAGCTTGGCGAAGCCGTTCTCGAAGAACAGCTTGGTCGGGATGACCGAGAGGCCGCGCTCGTTCACCCGCGTCGTCATCTTCGTGATCTGCCACTTGTGCAGCAGCAGCTTGCGGGAGCGGCGCGGCTCGGGGTTGTACCGATTGCCCTGGTCATACGGGGCAATATAGAAATTGTTGACCCAGACTTCGCCGTTCTGAACCCGGCAGAATGAGTCCTGCAAGTTCGCTAGGCCGAGCCGAATGGACTTGATTTCGGTGCCGGATAGCACCAGCCCAGCGACATAAGTCTCGTCGATCTCGTATTCATGCCGGGCCTTGCGGTTTGAGATCGTCACATTGCGCTTGCGGACCTCGTCTTTTGCAGTTTTCGTCGCAGTTGCCATAATACACTAATTATAGCAGAATTGGGAACACAAGCGGCATCGTGGTATAATGGGGAAATTAGGAGCCTCACCCGGCTCGTTCCTCGCCACCCTCTCCTTAAGAAAGGAGAGGGTACAGAAAGTTAGGATGGAGATAGGGGCGCTGCTTGCTGTGCCCTCTTGGTATTGCCGTACTGTCTTTTGTCCTAACCCTCTCCTTTCTTAAGGAGAGGGTGGCGAGGAACGAGCCGGGTGAGGCTATCCTCTTAGAAAGCACTTTATCGCGTGAGCATTTCAGTCGTGACCGGCGGCGCAGGGTTTATCGGGTCGCACCTCTGCACGCGGCTGGCGCAGGACGGGCACCAAGTACGTGTTCTGGACAAACTCACAGGCGAAGCGTCCCGAAAGCGGGCCGAGTCGCTGGCGAAGCTGCCGGGCGTGACAATTATTGAAGGTGATATTCGGGATGCCGCGCTGTGCCGAAGCGTTTTGCTGGGTGCTGACTTCGTGTTTCATCATGCCGCCGAAGTTTCCGTGCCGCAGTCTATTATTGACCCGGCGACCTGCATTGAAGTCAATCTTGGCGGGACCGTGAACTTACTGGAAGCCGCCCGCGAGACGGGAACGCTGACACGATTTGTGCTGGCTTCGTCCTGCGCTGTCTATGGGGACACGCCAGGGACGGAAAAGTCGGAGACCTCGCAAGTCGCGCCGCTGTCGCCGTATGCGACCTCGAAGCTTGCCGGCGAACAGCTCTGCCGCAACTATTTTCAGCTTCACGGCGTACAAACTGTGTGCCTGCGCTACTTTAATGTCTATGGCCCTGGCCAGGACCCAAACGGTGCATACGCCGCCGTCATTCCGAAGTTTATTACGGCCATTCTTGAAAACGAAAAGCCGATTGTGTACGGCGACGGCGAGCAGTCGCGGGACTTCGTGTTCGTCGGCGACATTGTCGAGGCCAATCATCGCGCCGCCGCGCAGGGGCAAGCCGCCGGAAAAGTCGTCAATATCGGCAGCGGGCGCAGTGTGTCGCTGAACCAAATTCTACAGAAACTCGCCGCCGAGACCGACCGTATACTAGTGCTGGACCAAAGGCCGGCACGGGCCGGGGACATCCGAACTTCTCGCGCGGACATCACGGCGGCAAGAAATTTACTGGATTTTTCGCCCAAAGTCAGCCTGGAAGACGGGTTGGCACGAACTTTGCATTGGTATCAGCAAGAAGCAAAACACTTTTAGGATTACCGAAGTTTAAGGAGCTGGGTTACACATGAACATTTGCGTCATCGGAACAGGGTATGTCGGACTGGTCACCGGCGTCGTTTTTGCAGATATGGGCAATGACGTTGTCTGCGTGGACAAGCTGGCGGCGAAGATCGACGGACTCAATCAAGGCATCATGCCGATTTATGAGCCGGGCCTGGAAGAAATGGTCGCCCGCAATGTCGGCGACGGGCGTTTAGAGTTCACCACCGATCTTGACAGTGCCGTTCAGAAGGCCGAAATCGTCTTTATCGCGGTCGGTACGCCCCCGCGCGAAGATGGCTCCACCGATTTGTCGTATGTCGAAGATGCCGCGAAAGGCGTTGCCCGTGCGCTGAACCGCTACAAAGTGATCGTCAACAAAAGCACTGTCCCGGTCGGAACCGGCGACTTTGTCCGCGAAGTGATTGAGACCAACAAGCGCCGCGCCGTGGACTTTGACGTCGTCTCAAACCCCGAGTTCCTGCGCGAAGGCTCGGCGATCACCGACACGCTGGTTCCCGACCGAATTGTCATCGGCGCCCCGTCGAAAATCGTCGCCATGCGGCTTCTCGAGCTGTACGCCCCGCTCGAGCGCCCAATGATTGTCACCGATGTTGCTTCGGCAGAAATGATCAAGTACGCATCCAATGCGTTCTTAGCCACGAAGATTTCGTTCGCCAATGCCATCGCCAATATCTGCGAGGAAGCCGGCGCAGACGTCACCCAAGTGGTGAAGGGCATGGGCCTCGACTCGCGCATCGGGCAGGCATTTCTGAATGCCGGCCTCGGTTACGGCGGCTCGTGCTTCCCGAAAGACACCCGCTCACTCCTGCACACGGCCCAGTCCTACGGCTGCGACTTCCCGCTACTGGCCGCAACCATCGAAACCAACGAACAGCAGCCGAAGCGCTTTATCCAGAAGATTCACGACGCCCTCGGCGGCGACGACTTGAAGGGCAAGACTGTCGGCATCTTAGGGCTGGCGTTCAAAGCGAACACCGACGACATGCGTGAAGCCAAGTCGCTCGACGTAATCGCCGATCTGCTGGCATCCGGCGCAACGGTCAAAGCCTACGACCCGATTGCGATGGAGAATACTAAGCCCGTCTTTCCGCAGATTACTTACGGTGCGAATGCCTACGAAGTCGCGACCGATGCGGACGCGCTGGTTATCGTCACCGAATGGAACGAGTTCAAGAACTTAAACTTCGAGCGGATTTCCGGCCTGATGGCCCGCCCGCTGATTTTGGATGGCCGCAACCTGTATGACCCCGAGC
>JAYVVR010000183.1:0-5145 GCA_043786835.1 Armatimonadota bacterium
GGCATCGGCGCTCCTCGCTTTCTTTTGATTAACTCCCTGCCGTCGGACCCGAAGAAATCACTCACCGAAAACCAGCGCGATGCCCAGGGCATCGGCTACGCGGTCGGGGTGGCGTCCGCCCGTTATGGAAGCTCAGACAACCGCCCGCCGGATCCGAACAACCCAAATGACATTGTCAGGAACGGCGCGATTACGAACACCGCCCTTCGGGTTGCGAAAGACATGTGGAACTTAGACGATTTCCGAATCCGCAACCTGGCGAAGTTCCGGATTGTTCAGCTCCACGACCCGCTGAACCCGCTCACTCACCTGCACGACCTTGCCAAAACAGACATTGACAAGGCGATAGCCGCGTACACGGCTCAGGATTACGAGGCGTTCGATGCGTACAGCCGGCAGGCATGGGCCAACGAAGCGAGAGTTTATCCCCAAGCTCAGCAGACCGCAAACGATGTTGTTCAGGGCGTCATCTTTTACTTGTTTTTGCTGATCCCGTTCGCCTACTTCTTAGAGCGTCTTCTCTTTGGCTTCTCTGATTTGAAGCGGCAGCTCACGGCGGCGTTCGGCATCTTCTTGGTTATCTTTACGATCTTTGCACTGATTCACCCGGCGTTCTCCATCGGCGCGGTCAACCCACTGATTATTCTCATCGCGTTTGTCATGCTGGCACTCTCGGTGATTGTGTCGCTTTTGGTGTGGGGCAAGTTTGAGGAGCAGCTTAAGCAGCTTAACAAGTCTGTCTCAGGCGTCCATAAAGCCGATGTCGGCCGGGCCAGCATTGCGTTCGCGGCGTTCGCGCTTGGCATCTCGAACATGCGCCGCCGCAAAGAGCGGACGCTTTTGACGTGCCTGACGCTGGTGCTGCTGACGTTCACGGTGCTGTCGTTCACGTCCATTGTCAACACGATTCGCTACAACGATGTCGGAGCGCCCGGCACCGCGCTTTACAACGGAATACTCCTGCGTCTGCCGACCTGGAACTCGCTCCAGCAGCCCGCGTACCGGCTGCTCTCCGACGAATACGGCTCGCGCTTCCCGGTCGCGCCCCGTGCGTGGTTCTTCGGCACTCAGCAGGGTCAGCAGTCGTTCCTGCACCTGACCCGTGCCCACTTCGCCACCGATGTCAAAGGCGTCTGCGGCCTGACTCCGCAGGAGGCGCAAGTCACGGGCATTGACAAGGCACTGACAGTAGGCCGCTGGTTCAATCGCACCGACACTTACACCGCGGTCATTCCGCAGGGAGTGGCGACTAGCCTGCAAGTCACGCCGGCGGATGTCGGCAAAGTCACGATCAACTTTAGCGGCGTGCCGTACTTGGTAGTCGGCATTGCAGACGCGGCCAAGATTAAAGCCATCAAAGATTTGGACAACGAGACGCTGACCCCGGTAGACTACCAGGCCCAGCAGAGCCAGAGCGGCGCGACCGGCGGCGGGGCAGCGGCGGCAGCAGGGCAGGGCTTCCAGGAATACCTGCACCTCGACCCCGACAACGTTCTTTATGTCCCGTACTCGACACTGATCAACCTCGGCGGCGACTTGCGCTCAGTCGCGATTAACATGGGCAGCGCCGATACTACGGCGTCGGAGCTGAAAAGTCTCATGCCTCGGCTTGACCTGAACTTGTATGCGGGCGAAAACGGCAGCAATCACCGGTTCTCAGCCATTGGTGCAACGTCGTCGCAGGGCTTAATCAACATTATCATCCCGATTTTGATTGCCGCGCTAATTGTGCTGAATACGATGCTCGGGTCGGTCTTCGAGCGGGTGAAAGAAATCGCGATCTTCTCGTCTATCGGCCTGTCGCCGACCAACATTGCCATGCTGTTCATCGCCGAGGCGTTAGTCTACGGCATTATCGGCGCGGTCTCGGGCTATTTGATTGGGCAGTTTCTTGCCAAGGTTATTTCTTACTTCCACATTCTGCCTGGCCTGTATCTGAACTTCTCGTCTACGTCAGCCGAGCTTGCGATTGGCCTGGTCATTGCCGTTGTCCTGCTGTCTACCATCTTCCCGGCTCGGAAAGCCTCTGAAGTGGCGACCCCTGCAGTAGACCGGACCTGGAAAGTGCCGGAACCCGAGGGCGATATTTGGAAGATTACGCTGCCGTTCGCGGTCGCCGGGGCGCAGGCAAACGGTATCAACCAATTTCTCGCCGAGTGGTTCCGAGCCTACGAAGAGCAGTCCGTTGGCGACTTCTTGACCCAGGGCATTCAGACCAGCACCGAAAGCGTCAACGGGATCGCCGCCTATCGTCTCTCAGGTCGGGTCTGGCTGGCCCCGTTTGATCTCGGCGTGTCCCAGATAATTTCTTTGGACACCGCGCCGACCGATTTAGAAGACGTTTACGAAGTGCATCTGACCCTGACCCGCGTTTCCGGCGACGTCTCGAACTGGAAGCGCGTCAACCGCCGCTTCTTGAACGTCCTTCGGAAGCAGTTCTTGATTTGGCGCACCCTGTCCGAGCTTCAGCGCGAGCGGTATCTCGCCGACGCCGAAACCGCATCGCTCCCTATGAGCGGCGTTCCGGTCGGGACTGAGACGGTTGGGGCGGCGATTTAGAGACGAATAAGCCCCCACCCCCGGCGGTTCCCGCCGACCCCTGCCCCCACTGCGTGGGAGAGGGGTAAGATGTTGTCAGCAAGCCGCCCTCCCTAATCTGTTCCCCTCTCCCATTCTGATGGGGGAGGAGCTAGGGGTGGGGCCCTTTCTATCGTAAGGAGACCATGCCACCGTGGCAGTTGAGCAAAAACCAAAGCGCGGACGAGTTCCCAACAGCGTCGAAGCAGCGAGGGAGCGGTCCGCCGACACGTCTGGGGACGACACCGGACAGCAGATCCAGTTTGAAGAGGGCTTTACCGGCAAAGTCATGATCGGCACGCTGTTTGTGTGCATGATCATGCTGCCTGGCTCGATTTACCTGGGACTTCTCGCCGGGCAGGGGCTTGGCGCGGCGGCCCAGTGGGTCACGATTGTCTTGTTTTCCGAAATCGCCCGCCGCTCATTTCTGCCGTTAAAGCGTCAGGAAATTTACTGCCTGTTTTACATGGCGGGAGCGCTGACCTATACGGGTTTCGGCCAGCTGCCGGGCATTTCCGGCGGTCCGTTTGGGGCGTTTATCGCGACCCAGTATATTATGCAGTCGCCGGCGATGGTCAATGTCGTCCACCTGCTGCCGGCCTGGATCGGGCCGCAGCCCGGCTCGCCCGCTTACACCCACCGTAGTTTTCTTGACAGTGCCTGGGCCTTGCCGGTTCTCGTCATGCTTGCCCAGCAGGTGCTGGACCGGATGAAGTGGATGGGCCTCGGCTATCTGCTGTTTCGGATTACGTCGGATGTCGAGCGCCTGCCGTTCCCGTTCGCTCCGATTGCGGCGTCCGGGGCGACCGCGCTTGCGGAAGCCTCGACGAAAGAAGATTCCTGGCGCTGGCAGGTGTTTTCCACCGGCACGGTTGTCGGGTTGATCTTCGGCTTCTTCTATCTCGCCATCCCGATTTTCACCGGCGTCACGCTCGGCAAGCCGGTCTCTATCCTGCCGATCCCATTTTTTGACCTGACCCCGAATACCGAGCGTATCCTGCCGACCGCGCTAACCGGCTACAACCCTGACTTGGGCCTGGTTCTGTTCGGCTTCATCCTACCGTATTCGATTGTGCTGGGCGGCTTCCTGTCATCTATTGGGGCGCAGATTGTCGCAAATCCGTTCCTGCACTCGGCGGGGCTATTCCCGCATTGGATTGCAGGATCACCGACCATCCAGACCAAAGCGTCCATTGACTTTGACTTCTGGATGTCATTTGGCATCGGTACTCAGCTTGCCATCGCCGGCATCGGCCTGACTTCCGTCTTGATTATGGTGCTAAAGGGTCGGGGGGCGGAAAAGAAAGCCGAGCGGGGCAGTCTTGGCAGACTGCCGGAAGGACGCGGAGACTTCCCGTGGCAGTTTGCTTTGGGAGCCTGGCTGACTGCGACTCTCGGCTACGTTTGGCTTAACCACTGGCTTGTGCCGGCATTTCCCATTATGATTGTCATCTTTTATGGCCTGGTTTGGACCCCATTGAACTCGTATGTCTCGGCTAGATTGATCGGTCTGACCGGACAGGGGGTGACGTTCCCATTCCTGAACCAGGCGGTTGTCCTGCGGAGCGGCTACCATCAGCCGGACATCTGGTTTGCGCCTTTGCCGCTGAACGACTATGGCCCGCAGGCGCAGAAGTTTCGTGAGATTGAGCTGACGGGGACCAAGTTCACGTCTATTCTCAAGCTTGAGCTGTTCATGCTGCCGCTTATCCTGCTGTTTAGCTTTCTGTACTGGGGTTTCCTATGGCATACGAATGATATCCCGTCGTCGCAGTTCCCGTATGCCCAGAAGTTCTGGCCGCTGTCGGTCATTCAGCTTTCAATCTGGACCCAGATCAACTCCGGCAACGGTGCGACCTGGGCCTTGCACGCGATTAAAGGCCCGATTATCGGTATCGGCGCAACTTTTGCGATGGCCTTGTACGGTGCGACATTGCTATTTAAATGGCCTCTGTTGTTCTTTTACGGCTTTGTCGGCGGCATTGGAAACCTGCCGCACAACACAATTCCAACTATGATTGGGGCGCTTTTAGGCCGCTACTATTTCGCCAAGCGCTTCGGGCTGGAACGCTGGCAGCTTTATACGCCGGTTCTGCTGGCGGGCTTCGCCTGCGGCACGGGTTTGATCGGCATGGCCGCGATTGCGCTGGCCTTGATTGCAAAGACGGTGAACTATCTGCCGTTCTAAGCCAGGAACCGGCACTTCCAGTGCCGGTAACAACGTATCATAAACTGTGAAAACACTTGTCAGACATGAAATCAATCATCGGGGCGTGACTGTCCGAGCCGGCTGGAAGACTGTCGGCTGGCAGGGCTTGATGCTGCACACGCCGCCGGCGTGGAACCTCGTCGGCTACGGCGGGGACACGAAAGCCGGCAACCTGCGGCTGGATAACGGCGAGCTTCAGGCGCAGGGTGTTCTTGGCATGGACCTGCGCTGGATCCCCATCAAAGGCAAAGTCACCGACGCCGATCTCGAAAAGCGTCTGCGGCAGTATCTGGACAGCATTGAAAAAAGCGCCAAGCGGCAGAAGATTTCGGCAGTCGTTCAAATCAAGCCGATGACCG
>JAYVVR010000184.1:0-13937 GCA_043786835.1 Armatimonadota bacterium
CGATTGTCGGGGAGCTGATCGCGCCGATTGCGATGGAAGAGGGCTTGCGTTTCGCCATTCGCGAGGGCGGCCATACCGTCGGCGCAGGCGTTGTTACTAAAGTCATTCTCTAGAAACTGTTGACAGGGGCGGGGGGTTCACCCCTCGCCTCTACTTGTGCGGGGAGCACCATTTACCATGCGTCGTGATAAAGTCCGTATCCGCCTTCGGGCGTTCGACCACCGTGTTTTAGACCAATCTGCCGCGAAGATTGTTGATACCGTCAAGCGCACTGGTGCCCGGATTTCCGGTCCGGTTCTGCTGCCGACGGAGAAGAATATTCTGCCGATGCAGCGCTCGACCTTTGTTGACAAAGAGTCATTTGAGCATTTCGAGATGCGGACGCATAAGCGTCTGATTGATATTCTCGACCCTGGTCCCAAGACCATTGATGCCTTGATGAGATTAGACCTGCCTTCAGGCGTGGATATCGAAATCAAGCTGTAAACTATTATTATGAAGTTCACCGCGGCGGCGTACCATCAAGCCCCTTTGGAGCATATCGACTCCGCATGTGAACTACTCAATCAGAAGCGCTTTGCGTTAGTAAACTATATCGCTGGCGTTTTCGTAGAGTGTATCTGAGAGTCTACAGCCTGCGCTATAGCAGCAATTTCGATTACCGCCATGACTTGAGAGCTTGGTACATCGCCGCGCAATCCGATGGCATAGTTCCCGAGGACAGACCGGATGCGGTTGCTGCCGTTGAAGAGCACGTAATGCTCGCTTAGCTGCTAAATGCTGAGCTCAAAATGCCGAAGAGTAAAGTCGAAGAATAAAGTCGAAGAGAAAACGTCGAAGAAGTCAAAACAGAAACCGCGTCACGTAACGAGTTGTACCACACTCGCCAGGTGCGCCGTGGAGGAAACAAATGCCAAGTTCCATCTTGGGAAAGAAGCTGGGGATGACCCAAGTCTTCGAAGAAGGTGGTCGCGTGACTCCAGTCACTGTGATCGAAGCCGGTCCCTGTATTGTCACACAACTCAAAACACTTGCCAAAGACGGCTACTCCGCTGCCCAAATCGGCTTCGGAACTGTCAAAGAGCATCGCCTGACGATGCCCCAAAAAGGGCATTTTGCCGCGCATGACGTTCGGGCAAGCCGCACTCTGCGCGAGATCCCCCTCGATGACGGCGAGACTCTGGCCGAAGGCCATGAGTTCGCTGCTGACATCTTTGCCGAGGGCGACAAAGTCGCCGTCACGGGTATCTCCAAAGGCAAAGGCTTTGCCGGCGTTATGAAGCGCTATGGCTGGCGTGGCAACAAGGCCACGCACGGTGCGTCAACATCTCACCGCAAGCCGGCGTCCGGCGGCGGCACCGATGCCGCTCGTACGTTCAAAGGTTCCGGCAAGCCGGGCCACATGGGCGACGCGCAAGTGACGCAGCAGGGTCTTCGGGTCGTCCGCGTGGACACCGAAAAGAACATTTTGCTCGTTAAAGGCGCGATCCCAGGCGCAAACGGCGGCCTGGTCATGATCAAGAAATTCAAACGCTAAGGAGGAACCCACCCCATGCCGGAAACACTCTTACATAAAGCAGATGGCACAAGCGGGGGGAATATTTCCCTCAGCGACACGCTTTTCTCAGCAAAAATCAATCCTGGGCTGATGCACCAGGCGGTTGTCAACGAAGCGACGAACAGTCGCCAGGATACCCGCAATACCAAGACCCGTGCGGAAGTTGCGGGCGGCGGGCGTAAACCATACCGCCAAAAAGGCACCGGGCGAGCGCGTCAGGGCACCATTTCGGCCCCGCATTACCGCCACGGCGGCATTGTGTTCGGTCCGCATCCACGTGATTTGTCGGCCAAGCTGCCGAAGAAAGCACGGCGGGCGGCGCTGGTCTCAGCACTGACAACCAAAGCAGATGACGGCACGATACTTGTTCTGGATGCGATCTCGATGGAGTCGCATTCAACCAAGACCGCCTCTGCGCTGCTAAAATCGCTCGGTATCACCGGCAAAGCGCTGATTGTGCTGCCGGAAACCAATCTCACGATCTACAAGTCGTTTCGCAACATTCCGGGCATTACGGTTCGGGTTGCCCCAGCCTTTTCGGTTCGGGACGTGCTGGACGCTAATCAGATCGTCATGACTCAGGGCGCTTTAGAGAAACTTGATGCTGTTTACGGCAAAGAGGCTCTGGTCGAAGCGCCGACGGAGGCTAAAGAAACCCTATGAGTGCACTGACAAAGAGTCCCTATCAAATTATCGTCCGGCCCGTCGTCACTGAAAAAAGCATGGCCGGCGGCGCCGAAGGACAGTATACGTTCGTCGTCGCTCGTGATGCCAACAAGTACGAGATCGCGGAAGCGATTGAGCGTATCCAGGCCGATTCAAAGAACACAGTCAATGTTGTTGCGGTCAACACCATGGTCGTGAAAGGTAAAACCCGAACGGGCCGCTTCTTCAAGCGCTCCAATAAGGGCCGCACTTCCGACTGGAAAAAAGCGATCGTAACCCTGAAGCCAGGCCAGTCCATTGAGCTGGTTGAGGGAGTTTAAGTTTTATGGGAATTAAGCGTTACAAACCAACAACCCCGTCCCAGCGGTTCCGCACCGCGTCCGATTACTCGGAGCTGACGGCCTCGAAGCCGGAAAAGTCCCTGCTGCGTCCAAACAAACACAGCGGTGGGCGCAACAACAAGGGCCGCCGCACAGCGGTCAATGTTGCGGGCGGCAACAAGACGCAGTACCGGATCATTGACTTCAAGCGCGATAAAGAAGGCATCCCCGGTAAAGTTGCGACGATTGAATACGACCCGAACCGTTCAGCCCGTATCTGCCTTGTGCATTACGCGGACGGCGAGAAGCGGTATATGCTTTGGCCGGTCAATCTTAAAGTCGGCGATGCGGTCATCTCCAGTGAGACGGCTGACATCAAGCCGGGCAATGCGCTTCCGCTTCGGGCTATCCCCGTTGGAACTCTTGTCCATAACATCGAAATGAAGCCTGGTAAGGGTGGACAGATGACACGGACCGCCGGCGGCTCGGCCCAGCTTATGGCGAAGGAAGGCAAATATGTCACCCTGCGCGTTGCATCCGGCGAAACTCGGATGATCCTGGCGGAGTGCCGCGCGACTATCGGCCAGGTCGGCAACATTGACCATGAGAACATCAAGCATGGCAAGGCGGGCAAGAAGCGCTGGCTCGGCGTTTATATGCACAACCGTGGCGTTGTCATGTCCCCACGTGACCACCCGCACGGCGGCGGCGAAGCGAAGTCTCCGGTCGGACGCAAAAAGGGTCCGGTCTCGGCAACAGGCGTCCGCGCCCACGGCTTCCGCACTCGACGGAACAAGTCAACGCAGAAGTTCATTGTCCGCCGACGCGGCTCGAAGTAATTAGGATAACAACATATGGGACGTTCACTCAAAAAAGGTCCGTTTGCGGACGCAAAGCTCTTGAAGCGCATTGACGACATGAATGCACGGAACGAAAAGCGTATCATCAAAACCTGGTCGCGCCGCTCGACCATCTTCCCGCAAATGATCGGTCATACCCTGGCGGTTCACGACGGGCGCAAGCACATTCCGGTGTTTGTCACTGAAAACATGGTCGGCCATAAGCTCGGCGAGTTTGCGCTGACCCGCACGTTCAAAGGCCATGCCGGCTCCAAAGACACGCGGACAACACGCCGTTAAGCAAAGACTCGCAAGGAGAAAATTATGAATACCGCCGCGAGAGACCGCGCTCTGCTGCCCACCGTCAAAGACGTGCTGGGGCGAACGCCGGTCTCCAAGCTAAAACTTACAAAAGAAAAAGACGGCACTCTGAAAGTCCTGCTCCATTCCAGCCGCCCGAACATCGTGCGAATGGAAATCAAAGAGCTGACTGATGCCCTGCAAGGGCAGATCGGCGATAAACGGACTGTCGCGGTCGAAGTGGTCGCCGAGGCCCGTGCTGTTGCCAAGTACATCCGATTGTCGCCCCGCAAAGCACGTTTGGTGATTGATGTCATCAAGGGCAAGCGTGTCACCGAAGCGCTTGCGATGCTGCGCTTCATCCCGAACCAGGCTGCCGAGCATATCATGAAAGTGATGATCTCTGCCGCTGCGAACGCGCAGGATGGGTGGGGTGCTGGAACCGACGAGCTGCAAGTCCAGAACATCCTGGCTGACGGCGGTCCGAGCCTCAAGCGGGTCCGTGCCCGCGCTCAGGGCAGGGCATACCGGATCCTGAAGCGGACCAGCCACTTGACAGTGATCCTGACGACGGCTCCGCCGGTTACCCCTAAGCCGCGCCGTACAGCGGTCCAGGCTCCGGCAAAAGCAAAAGCTGCCCCGGGGAACGTCGCACCGAAAGCGCAGACCGTGACCGAACAGTCTCGCGAAGAAGTTGCTTTGGATGCGCCGATTGCTCCTCCTGCCGAAGAAAACCGCCAGGTTCCGGGTGCAGAGCAGGGCGAAGGCGGAACCGGCGACTCGGCAAACACGCCGGAGACTGGCCAGTCTCCGAGCGTAGCGCCGGAAGCGACCGAAATGGCGGCTGAAGGCATTGCGGCCGCGCCGGGCGAGACCTCAGAGATGCCGACCGAAGCCAAGCCCGTTGACGCTTCAAACGCCTCGGAAGAAGATACCAGTGACCGTGCGCCAGACCCGAGCGAAGGCGCAGACCAGAAACGCGAAGAGGGAGAATAACGTATGGGACAGAAGATCCATCCCGTCGGGTTCCGCGTCGGCGTGAACCGGGACTGGGAAAGCAAATGGTATCTGGATAAGGGCTATGCGAAAGCGCTGGTCGAAGATTTTCATATCCGCGACTACATCAAGACGCGTAAAGATTTGGCAAATGCGTCTATTGCCCGTGTTGAGATCGAGCGGGCCGCGAACCGGGTCAAAGTGACTTTGCATACAGCAAAGCCAGGCATTATTATTGGACGCGGCGGCAAGGGCGTTGACGACCTGCGGGCGCTGCTTGAAACGAAGTTCAAGAAGTCGTTCCAGGCTAATGTCAGCGAGATCCGGCACCCGGAGCTTGACGCTCAGCTTGTTTCGGAAAGCATTGCACAGCAGATCACAAAGCGCGTCTCGTACAAGCGTGCGATGCGCCAAGCTGTCACCCGTGCGACGAAGCTAGGGGCCAAGGGCATTCGCATTCTGTGTTCGGGCCGGCTGAACGGTTCGGAAATGGCTCGTAAAGAGGGTGACCGACTCGGCAAGATCCCGCTGCACACGCTGCGTGCGGATATTGACTACGGGTTTGGGGAAGCGCCGACGACTTACGGCAACATTGGTGTCAAAGTCTGGATTTACAAAGGCGATATCCTGCCGGGCCAGAAGCGTCTGACGACTGCAGACATTGCCTTGCAGCAGCAGCAGCAGCGGCGACTGACTGCCGAAGAAGGCTTCGGCGACCGTGGCCCGAGTGGTGGGCGCGGTGGGCGCGGCGGAGCCGGCGGTAATCGTGGCGGCAGTCGCGGCGGCCCCGGTGGCCCTGGCGGCGGTGGTAATCGCGGCGGCGGCTTCGGCGGTGGCGGACGCGGCGGTCCGGGCGGTGGCGGCGGTGGCCGTGGTCCAGGCGGCGGCGGATTTAGTGGCGGCGGTGGCCGACCTGGTGGGGGCGGCGGCTTCGGCGGTGGCGGCGGACGCCCCGGCGGCGGCGGTCGTTAGGAGAAATTAAACAATGTTAATGCCAAAGAAAGTCAAGTACCGCCGGGTACACCGAGGCCGTCGAACCGGACCGGCGTCGGGCGGCAACAAAGTAGACTTCGGTGATTTTGCGCTGCAAGCGCTGGAAGCCTGCTGGATGACAAACCGGCAGATTGAAGCCGCGCGTATCGCGATGACCCGTAAAATCAAGCGCGGCGGAAAGATCTGGATCCGGGTCTTCCCGGACAAACCGTTCACGAAGAAGCCTGCTGAAACCCGTATGGGCAAGGGTAAAGGCGCACCAGAAGGCTGGGTGGCCGTCGTCAAGCCGGGCCGCATCTTGTTTGAGATGTCGGGCGTCCCGGAAGACCTGGCAAAAGAAGCCATGCGGCTGGCCCAGCATAAGCTGCCGATTGCAACTAAGTTTGTCACCCGGCATGAGTCGGCGGTTCAGCTTCTATCGCACACAGTTATTCTGGATGACTCCGATGAAGACTTGAATGACGCTGAGTTTGCGGAAGCGGACTTAATCGAAGTGGGAGCAGAATAAGATGGCCGAAAAAACGAAGAGCCGCCGCGCAGCACTGCGCGGCATGGGCGACGCGGAGACGAGCGTGATCATTGCGGATGCCCATAAAAGTATCTACAATTTCCGCAAAGACCGCCTGAGTAAGCCTGTCGAGAACGTCAAAGTTGTCAAGCATGCCCGCAAAGAGATTGCGCGTATTTTGACAATCCGGCGCGAAAAGCAGCTTGGCATCGAGCACAAGGGATAAGCAATGGCAGAAGAAACGATTGAACAGACAGAAGAGACTCGGAACCGGCGCAAGGTTCGCACCGGGGTTGTGAGCAGTGACAAGATGGACAAAACCGTCGTCGTTACCATCAAGAACCTAGTTCGGCACCCGATGTACGGACGCATCTTGAAGCAGGACAAAAAGTTCAAGGCCCACGACGAGACTAACGATGCTCATACTGGCGACACGGTTGAGATCATGGAAACCCGGCCAATAAGCAAAGACAAATGCTGGCGCGTCGTCCGCGTCGTCGAGCGAGCCAAGTAAGCACTTCCATCTAGGTGGTCTTCGTTGACCGATGGGGCGTTGACGGAGAAGGAACAACAGGCGCTGCAAAAGATCGCTGACTTGTTCCAGGCAACCATTGACGTTGTCGGGAACCGGGGAGCAGGAAAAGGCAGAAACATTGATATCGACTTGCCGTTCGGCAAGGGTGCTGGAATGCGCAGCGATATCGATGTTCGAATTGATGGGCAGAGGAAAATTGACTCGCGGGGCGCTTTAAGCGACACGCTGTACAATTCCGTTCCCGGCATTTCTGCAGGACCAAAACTGCCCGGCGGGTCGCGTCTCACGTTCATCAAGATCAAGCCGGAAGGGAGATAATGATGAAGATCATGCCGAATGCAGAACTTCCAAAAAAAGTGAAGCCTCTCATGTCGGAATACCTTTCCAGAGGTTCGGATATGAACCTGTTCTGCCTGCTTGAGCCTTTTGGTGAAAAACCTGTTATTCTCTGTGTTGCTGCCGTCTGGACACGCCGAGAACTGCCGAAAGCTGTTGGTTGCCGTCTAGGATGGAACACGCTTCTTTTGCTGTATCTCCCAGGACGTGGTAAAGGTCAGCGATCAGCGCGGTAAACTTCGATCGTCGTATCAGGATGAGTACCTGACACACTTCACTGTAATCTGTGAAGTTAAAAGAACGCCGGAGCACAACTTCGATGTTCTTGATGCGCTTGGCCATGAAATAGGATCGGAGCGAAGCTTCGGCATTAGCCAAAGTTTTGAGCCAGACGGCGGCAAGTTTACTCACTTGTTGGATGGTAAGCCGTACAAAGTAAAGTAAGTGCTGGATAAGCAACCGCTAGGGTCGGCTGCAAAGCCGCTTGTTCTGCTATAGAGCGGGCGAAACTGGGCCGGCAGCGCAAAGGAAAACAGAAATGATTCAAGATTATAGCCGCCTTCGGGCGGCGGACAACAGCGGGGCGCGTGAGCTTCTCACCATCCGTGTGCTGAAAGGCTCCAACGCGAAGTATGCCCATATCGGCGATATTATCGTGGCGGCAGTCAAGTCGGCGACTCCCGGCGCGGCGGTTAAGAAGGGCGATGTCGTGAAAGCGGTCGTCGTTCGCACCCGCCAGGCGATCCGCCGGCAGGACGGATCGGTCATGCGGTTCGATGAGAACGCCGCTGTTGTTCTGACTAACAACCTCGCGCCGCGCGGTACCCGTGTCTTCGGACCGGTCGCCCGTGAGCTGCGTGATTCGAAATTTGAGGGCGCGATGAAGATTATCTCGCTTGCGCCGGAGGTGCTTTAAGATGTATACACCGCCAAAGAAGAGCGGCCCGCGCCGTAATGTCCCCCAGTACACAGGCAAGATGCGCCTGCTGCTCGGAGACACTGTGCGTGTATTGACAGGCAAAGACAAAGGCAAAGAAGGTAAGATTACGGAAGTCAAGCGAACCGAAGGCAAAGTTGTCGTCGAGGGCCTGAACGTCGTGATCAAGCACCAGAAGCCGCGCTCCGCCGGCGCTCCCGGCGCGGCAGGGCAGGGCGGACGCATTGAACAGTCTATGCCGTTCCCCGCGTCGAAAGTCCAGCTTGTTGATCCCGCCGACGGCAAAACGGCTACCCGTGTCGGTATTCGGGTCAACGAAAGCGGCGAGCGTGTGCGTTTCGCTAAGAAGTCGGGAGGAGTGATCACCAATGGCTAATGAAGCAGTCCAGCCGACATTGAAGAAGAAGTATCAGGACGAGATTATCCCGGCCCTGCAAAAAGAGTTCGGCTACAAGAATGTCATGCAGGTTCCGCGCCTTGAAAAGATCGTGCTGAACATGGGTGTCGGCCAGGCCGGCCAGACCGGCGGCGATGCCAAGCAGCTTGACGGCGCGGTCAGCGACCTCGCGACGATTACCGGCCAGAAGCCGGCAGTCACCCGCGCAAAGAAGTCTATCGCGAACTTCCGCCTGCGCCAGGGCGCACGGATTGGCGCAAAGGTCACTTTACGCGGCGCCCGGATGTACGAGTTTTTGGACCGCCTGCTGAACGTTGCACTCCCTCGTGTTCGCGACTTCGGCGGCATTAACCCGAACTCGTTCGATGGGCGCGGCAACTTCGCGATGGGCCTTAAAGAGCAGCTCACGTTCCCGGAGATCGTGTACGATAAAGTGGATAAAGTGCGCGGTATGGACATTATCATCGTGACCACAGCCCCATCGGACGCCGAGGCCCGGTCACTGCTGAAAGCCATCGGAGTCCCGTTCCGTGGCGAAAAACAGGGCGAGCGGCTCCAATAGTCGTTCGGGTGCGAGATTTTGCGCGGATTTCAGGTACACTATTGCCTGTTTCCGCGCCTAAGCGCGACAAAGAAGGAAAAGACCGATGGCAAAAGAATGCCTGATCCAGAAATGCAAGCGGACCCCGAAATTCGCGGTCCGCGCCTACAACCGATGCCAGCTTTGCGGACGAGCGCATGGCTACATGCGTAAGTTTTCAATCTGCCGCATCTGCTTCCGAGAGCTTGCACACCAGGCATTAATTCCTGGTGTCACCAAGTCCTCTTGGTAGTTGTGCAGACGCTCTAAATAACGGCCATATCGGGACTATTCGAGAATAGCCCGTCTGATGGGAGAAACAAATTATGCCGGTCTCAGACCCAGTCGGCGACCTTTTGACGCGCATTCGGAATGCCAACAGCGCAAACCACGAATCGTTTGAGGTCGACTCCTCGAAACTTAAAATTGAAGTCGTTCGCATTCTGCACGAAGAGGGCTATATTAAATCTTACGAGATTATCAAGCAGCCCGTGCAGGACAACATCAAAGTCACCCTCAAATACGGGGTGCGGAACCGCGAAAAAGTCATTACGAACTTGAAGCGCGTTTCCAAACCTGGCCTGCGTGTTTACCGCTCGCATGACAAACTGCCGACAGTCCTTCGCGGACTTGGCATTGCCATCGTCAGCACTTCTCAGGGCGTCATGACTGCCAAAAAGGCCCGTAAGCTGGGCATCGGCGGCGAAGTCCTGGCATTCGTCTACTAAAGGAGCCTCCCATGTCTCGTATTGGAAAGCGGCCTATTCCGCTGCCGCAGGGCGTGGAAGTCAAGGCTGCCGCCGACGGCACTTTGACGGTCAAAGGCCCCAAAGGAACACTGTCCCGCGTCATTCACCCGCGCATGAGTGTCGAAATCGAAGAAGGTAGCTTGCTTGTCAAGCGTCCGACCGATCAGCAGGATGACCGTGCTCTGCATGGCCTGACACGTTCCCTGGTCAACAACATGGTTGTCGGCGTCTCCGACGGCTACAAGCGCGTTTTGGAAATTGAAGGCGTTGGCTATCGTGCGGCAAAAGACGGCGCAAGGTTAGTTTTGAGCTTAGGCTTCTCGCATCAGGTCCCCGTCGAGCCGCTGGAAGGTGTCAGCTTCGAAGTTGGACAGGATACGAATACGCGCCGTCCGTTTATTACAATTAGCGGCATTGACAAAGAGTCGGTCGGCCAGCAGGCCGCCGTTATCCGCAAACTGAAGCCCCCGGAGCCGTACAAGGGCAAGGGCATCCGCTATCAGGGCGAGATCGTCCGCCGCAAGGCCGGCAAGAGCGGTAAGGCTGGCGGCAAGGGTGGCGGCAAGGGCAAGAAGTAACTAAGAACTCCTGCCTCTCTGACTTACTCCGTATTGCCCTTCCCTAACAGGGGAAGGAGCGGGGTACGACAGGGAGGGGTTCTGGAAACAATTATCTAGCTCATAACGCGGACGTTTTAGCGTCGGTGACACGGTGGGCTAAGAGGAAACTCGAAATACTATGGCACAAATCAACAAAAACGAATCACGGCAAAAGCGGCATATCCGGGTGCGGAAACGCGTCCTTGGGACGCCCGACCGGCCCCGGCTAAACGTGTACCGGTCATCGAACAATATCTACGCACAGATCATTGACGATCTGGCGGGCCGGACACTTGCAGCAGCGTCATCGCTGGATGCGTCGCTGAAAAGCGATACGCCGTCAAAGAGCGCCGGCGGCAACATCGAAGCGGCAAAGACCGTTGGCTCACTGATTGCCGAACGAGCGAAGACTGCAGGCGTTTCCAAAGTGGTCTTTGACCGCGGCGGCTACCTTTATCATGGGCGCGTGCAGGCTCTGGCCGACGCGGCACGCGAGAATGGACTGGATTTCTAAATGGCATTGATTAACCCGGATACACTCAACTTGGAAGAGCGTGTCATTCAAACAAACAAAGTCCAGAAGACGCACAAGGGCGGCCGGACCATGTCCTGGAGCATTCTGGTCGTCGTGGGCGATGGCGGCGGCTATGTTGGGGTGGGGATTGGCAAAGCCCGTGCGATTCCTGACGCTATCCGTAAAGGCGTGGAAGCAGCTCGCAGGAGCCTTGTCCATGTTCCGATGGTTGGCTCAACCATTCCGCATGATGTTCTGCTGCGGCAGGGCGGGGCGGAAGTCATGCTGAAGCCAGCGTCGCCGGGTACCGGCGTTGTCGCTGGCGGCTCGGTCCGGGCGATTTTGGAAGCGGCAGGCGTTCGCGATGTCCTGGCGAAGTCGCTTGGGTCATCGAACAAAGTCAACACGGCGTGGGCGACCATTGCCGCGCTGAAGCAGCTCAAGCGGGCGACGGATGTGGCCCGTCTGCGCGGCTTGAACGTTAACGATTTGGTTTCTAAAGCGGTTGCCGATGCGGCCCGCGAAGCAGAGCAGGTAGACTCGGCGGCAGGCATCGGATCTGTTGTTTCCGATGAGCCGAAGGTAGTTTCGACGACTGAGGGTGAGCCAATTACTGCGGCACCGGCAGCAATGACGCCGGAAACGGAAGTCTCTCCGAGCGCTGTCGGTGCGGTTGAAGCATCTGCCGCCACGCAGACCGAGACGACTTCGACAAGCAATCCGACCACTGAAGGGGGCGCATAATCCATGGCTGAACTGAAAATTACTCTGACACGCAGCTTGATCGGCTATGAGAAGGGCCAGCGCCTGACAGCGCGGGCGCTCGGCCTCGGTAAAACCGGCTCGTCCGTCATGCAGCCTGACTGCGCCCCCATCCGGGGTATGATTAAAAAGATTACGCACGTTCTCACTGTTGAGACGGCGGACGGTCAGAAGGTGTCGGAACCGGCAGCGAAAATTGGCCGTAAGAAACATTATGGTCCGCATGAAGGACTTGGAGTTGGGCAATGAATCTTTCTGAACTGAAACCAAATGAAGGTGCTCGCAAACCGCGAAAACGTATCGGGCGCGGCCCCGGATCCGGTACGGGCAAAACGTCCGGCGGCGGCCACAAAGGGGACAAGGCTCGTGGCAATACCAAGCCCGGCTTCGAAGGCGGCCAGACACCGCTGCATCGCCGGCTCCCCCAGCGGCGGGGAATTGCAGGCAAGGGCGGCTTTAACGCGCCGCCGAAGACCCCATTTGCAGTCGTCAATCTCAGTGCTTTGGAGCGCTTTGATGACGGCACGACGGTAACGCCCGAGATACTGTTCTCGGCGGGGCTTCTAGGCGATATCAAAGATACAGTGAAGATCCTCGGCAACGGTGAGCTGAGCAAGAAGCTAATTGTTCGTGCCAGCCACTTCTCGAAAAGTGCGATGGAAAAAATCGCGGCCGCCGGTGGAACCGTCGAAGTTCTTTAAGTGACAAGGCCCGATTAAGGCAAACTTATGGCAGTTAAAAGACCAAGTCAAAATATCCCGCCGTCGTCCCCGTTTGCGGGCCGCAGCGGGCGTGGAAATAACACTGTGACCCGCAGCGGCTCCAACACCCCCTTTATGGAGGCGATGGTTGCGGCCTGGTCAATCCCGGAGCTGCGTCGCCGACTGCAATTCATCTTCGGCGCGTTTGCAGTGTATGTGGTCGGCCTGCATATCCCGATCCCAGAGATTGACCACTCTCGCCTTGCAGCGTTTTTCAATCGCTCGGGTCCGAGCGGCGGCGGTATTCTAAACCTCGTGGACGTGTTTTCCGGCGGGGCACTGAAACTGTTCACTGTCTTTGCGATGGGGATTGTGCCGTACATTAACGCTTCGATTATCATGCAGCTTTTGACGTTTGCGATCCCGCAGTGGCAGGAAATGTCGAAAGAAGGGGAATCGGGTCGGAAGCGGATTGCCCAATACACGCGCTACCTGACATTCGGCCTCGCATTGGCGCAGGCAACAGGCATGACGGTTTTGCTGCGAGGTCAGGGCATTCTGCTGGACAAGAGCCTTGTGCTTGCTGCCATTGTTGTCATTACGCTGACAGCCGGTACGGCATTTTTGGTATGGCTTGGAGAGCAGATTACTGACAAGGGCATCGGCAACGGGATTTCGCTGATCATCTTCTGCGGAATCATGGTTCGGCTTCCGAAGCAGCTCCTTGACACGGCGCGGGAGATTGCAGCAGGAACGGTGAAGCCTTGGCAGGCGCTAATTTTGATTGTTGCGTTCTTTGCTACTGTCATTGGCGTTGTCTTTGTGACGCTTGGGCAGCGAAAAATCCCGATCCAGCACGTCCGCAAGATTGTCGGCAACAAGATGTCGCAGGGCGGAACCTCCTACCTGCCGTTTCGAATTGCTCAGGCAGGCGTTATCCCGATCATCTTTGCGCTGTCTATCCAGCTTTTGCCGGGAACGTTTGCGACCTTCGTGTCGACAACCACGCCGCTGGGCCAGTTCCTGCACAATGCGACAAACTATATGTCTCCGGGTAAAAACCCGATTACGGGTCTTGTCTACGCGACAATTATTGTCTTTTTCACCTACTTCTACACGGCAGTCACGATGAATGTCGAGCAGATGGCGGATGACTTAAAGAAGTATGGCTCGTTTATCCCCGGTATTCGGCCCGGCAAGCCAACGATGGAGTATCTTGACAAGGTGATGACGCGCATTACTCTGGCAGGCGCACTGTTTCTCGCCTTGATTGCCCTACTGAACTACTGGATCCCGTCGCTGACCGGCACAGCAGGCACGTTTACGCTGATTGGTGGTACGTCGCTTTTGATTGTCGTTTCAGTCGCTTTGGACACGATGCAGGCGATTGAAGCACAGCTTCTGATGCGGAACTATGAAGGCTTTATCCGCTGATGCGTTTAGTTCTTCTGGGACCGCCCGGCGCAGGTAAGGGAACGCAGGGACGGGCGCTGGCGGCGATTTACGGGGTGCCGCATATCGCGACTGGGGATATTGTCCGGGACCATATCGCGCGGCGGACGGAATTCGGGTGCCGGATAGAAGCGGCGATTGCCGCCGGGAACTTTGTCGCAGACGCCGACATTCTTTACTGGACTGGGGTGCGTC
>JAYVVR010000185.1:0-13914 GCA_043786835.1 Armatimonadota bacterium
GCGCGGGCCTGCTCAGTCGCGGCGATGAGTGCGTCCAAATCGGCCTGCGAAAGCACACTGCCTTCCATGTCGCCGTTTTCAATTTGTTCGTTTCCAAGCTCGGTGCGGTCTTCAAGTTCTGCCATTGCGGCGTTGTCTCCTAAACTATTCCTGTAATTATTAGCTGGCGTTTAGCTGAAAGAGTGCGCGGGATTGAAATCCTGCGCTGTGTGGCGAAGCGCCCAGTAACCGCCTCCGCGGGTACGGATTAGGCCAGGAATGAGAGCCTGTTCTTTCTCCACGGAGGTGGAGAGTAGGCGTCTTCGCCCCGCAGCGTAGGAATTGATTCCCACGCTCTTCCTCGCGTGCTGCTCACTGCTTCAGCAAACTCTGTTCGCGGTGCGCGACCAGTTCGGCGACCGGCTCGACCACCTGCTCAATCTGCACAGCAAGCGACTTTCCGCGCAGGCCGGTCCGGCCCCGGAACTTGACCGAGCCGCCGATGACCAAATCCACTGTGCCGAGCTTATCTTTTGGGGCGTGCGGGTCGCCCGACGCCGGGCAGACCTCCATCGGCAGCACCTGCCCGACCGTCAGCGCGGACAGATCAGCGACCGTCAGCGTTGTTCGGCCCAGACGGGCGACGCACGACACGATGGTCGTATTCAAACGCTGGGCAAGCTGCTGGGAATGGGCGGCGGTCTTTTTGCGGTCGGACACAAACCAGCGCTGAGTAGACAGCTTGGCAAGGATGGGCTTGATGAGAAGGTAGGGGATACAAAGGCTCATTGCGCCCCGGTACTCGCCCATGCGGATATTAAACAGCATCAGCACAATTGTGTCGTTACCAGGCACAATCTGGACAAACTGCGAGCTTGTTTCCATCGAAGCCAGCGCAAAATCCAGCGGCTGCACCGTCTCCCAGGCCGTCCGCAGGTCGGTAAGACCCATTTCGACGATGTTCGACGACAGCACTTTTTCAATGTCGGTCAAATCACGGGCGACTTTTCCCGCCGCGCCTTTGCCGCCGAGCAGTCGGTCGAGCATCGAAAACAAAATCGCGAAATCAATCTCGAAGATCGCCTGCCCTGAGAGCGTGTCCACGTTCAGAATATTCAGCAGCGACGTCGAGATTGTCTTCATGTATTCGTCGTAAGGCACCTGCTCGACCGAGGTCAGCTCGACTTCAACCTGCGTTCGCAAATGCCCGGCAAGCGACGACATAAAATAGCCGGCAAAGTTTTCGTGGAGCATTTGCAGGGCGCGAACATGGTCCTTTGAGAGCTTGTCGGGCCGCCGAAAATCGTAGACTTCATAAGCCGGCGGCGCGGCCATCCCGCGCGACGCGGCCTGCAAAGCTATCCCGGCAGCGGCCCGGCGGCGCTTGTGCAGCGGCAGGAAGACACGTCCTTCGGCGGTGTGGGAGATCGGCGCAGTCACCGACGACTCAATTGCCGTTCGGCGCTTTTCGACAGCTTCGCTGACCGCAGGTTCGGCATCGGTCGTAGACATGGCTGCCAGCAGCGCTTCAATTTCAGTTTGGGAGAGGACTTCGGCCATAAGTAAAAGTACCAGGGTAACAAAAACAAAAAAACACCGGGCGCTGTGTGCGTCCCGGTGTGTTTATTCCATACTGCCTGCTCAATGTTCACAAGTTGTTTTTAGGAGATTACTGCGTTACGAAGTTCGTAAAATACACATTTTGGACATCTTCTTCGCCGAGCACTTGATTGACGTTCTTTTTAATTTCGGCTTTCAGCTTTTCGCGGCCTTTAATCGGTGTCACGGCGTCGCGGGACTGAGAAGACAGCGCGGTCAAAACGGCATCGCGAATGGCCGGAGTCTGCTCCTTCAGCCCTTCGGCACTTTTCCCTTTGGCTTTGTCCAGTTCCAGTCCGACGGTGACTTTCAGGAAGTGGTCGGAGCCGGGATCGGATAAATTGACGAGAAATTCGTCCAGCGGCATCACCGGACCTTTTTCGGTTTTTTTGACGTCGCCGCCTTTTTGTCTGGCGCTTGCTTTCTGAACCACCATGAAGGCTCCGCCGAGGACGAGCACGGCGAATATAGCCATAATGATCATTATCGGCGGGCCTTTTTTGCCGATTGCCGCCACGTCTTTTTTGTCGCTCTTATCCGCCATGCCGTGTCGTTCTCCAGTACTATGCTCTTAATCTCGAGCGCCCATCTGGTAGAGGGCGCACTCCTAGTATCGGCGGCGGCGCACCGAAACTTTACGGGGAATTGACAGAAGCCCCGCCGCCCTAAAAAGCCCCGCCGCCCCAGAACTGGGGCGGCGGGGGGCTTTCTACTGAGCCGGGTCCGTGGCGAGGCCGCCGGGGGCGTAGCGGCGCAGCAGGACAATCTCGACCCGGCGGTTCAGGGCACGGTTGGCTTCGGTATCGTTTGCTGCCAGCGGATGCTGGTCGGCGCAGCCGGACGCTTCCATGCGGCTCGGCGCGACACCCTGCGACTCAAAGTAGCGCAGCACAGTTGTCGCCCGCAGTGTGGACAGCTCCCAGTTTGACGGGAACCGGTCTGTATGGATCGGCAGGCTATCCGTGTGGCCTTCAACCCGGATTGGGTTCTTTGGGACAGCTTGCGTGATCCTCGCAACGGTCGCCAGCAGGCTAAGCTCTCCCGGACGCAAGTCGGCCTGTCCCCGCGCAAACAGCATTTTATCGGTCATCACGGTCACGACAATACCGCGTTCGTTGCGGGCAACCTGCATCATGCCTTCCAGATGGTTCTTCTGGATGTAGGTTTTAATGGTTTGGTACACTTTATTGAGGCCGTTTGTATCCTGCTGGGACTTGGCGTTTTTGATGAAGCTTTCGCCGGACATCTGGCTCGACTTGCTGGAGTTCATAATGGACGGCGTTGAGTTTAGACCACCGCCTCGGCTAAAAATGGTCGGGACACCGTTCATCGGGCTTTCGCCAAAGCCCGACCGAACCGAGATTGCAAGCTGCTGGAACTTGGCCTGGTTCATTACGGACATCGAATAAAGCATGATGAAGAACGCCACCAAAAGCGTAATCATATCTGCGTAAGTCAGCAGCCAGCGCTCGGCGTTTTCATGATCCGCTTCGACGACGCCGCGTTTTTTCTTGCCTGCCATAGCATACTACTCCTTCGGGAAAATGCGCTTACACCGCTACCGCTGCGGCTTCAATCGCCCGGCGGATTTTCGGCGAGAGGAACGCTTTCAGTTTTTCTTCGACAATGCGCGGGTTGTCGCCGGCCTGGATGGCGAGAATACCTTCCATTATGATCTCCCGCACCAGCACCTCTTCATGCGAGATCGCTTTCAGCTTATTGCCGAGCGGCAGAAACAAAAGGTTCGCCGAACAAACCCCATACAGGGTCGCAATAAACGCGGCGGCGATGCTCGGTCCCATACTACCGGGGTCGGATAGATTAGCGAGCATGTGGACTAAGCCCGAGACCGTGCCGATGACGCCGAGAGTCGGAGCGAAGCCGCCCATGGTCCCGAAGAGGTTTGCGCCTTCATGGTGCCGTGCCCCGAGAAACTGGATGTCGGTCTGCATGATTTCGCGGACCAATTCCGGGTCGGTTCCGTCAATGGCAAGCTGGACGCCTTTTTTCAGAAACGGATCGCTCATCTTCTGGACTTCGTCTTCCAGCGCTAGAAGCCCCTCGCGCCGTGCCTTTTCGGCGTACCCGACCAGTGTCTTAATCAAATGCCCGACATCTTCTTTTTTACTTAAAAACGCATTCTTGACAATGCCGGGCAGACTGGTAATCGTTGACAGCGGGAAGCAGATCATGGACGCGCCCAGTGTCCCGCCGAATACGAGAAGTGCGGCCGACGGGTTAAGGAGCGCCGAGAGGTCGCCGCCCTCAATAAGAATCGAGCCGAGGAACGCGCCCCAGGCGAGAATCAGGCCGATGAGTGTTGCGATGTCCATAAATTAGCCTGCTTCTTGGTGGATTTCACCAGACTTGATCCCAACCATCGGCGGGCGCGGGAAGATGCCGGCCATCCGCCGGAATTCAATGACGCGAGCAACAATTTCGTCCGCCGTCTCTTTGACAAGCAGTTTTTTGCCGGTGACAAGCGTGATGTGCGTGTCCGGGAGCGATTCGACAATCTCGATGAGATCGGCGTTCACGATAAAGTCGCTGTGATCGAACCGTGTGACTGTAATCATAATATTTGTTTCCAAGAAGGGCGAGTGATTTCAGCCACTCGCCCGCGCGGCGGCGCTATTGCTTGAGCCGGATGACCTCGTCGAGAAGCTGATCTACAGTCGTAATGATCTTGGTATTCGCCTGGAACCCGCGCTGGGTGACAATCATGCTGGTAAACTCATTCGACAAGTCCACATTCGACTGCTCTAGATAGCCGGTGCTGATCTTGCCGAGGCTGATGGATTGGGCCGTCCCGATGGTCGGCAGACCGGAGTTAATGGACGGGCTGTAAACATTGCCGCCCACACGCTGCAAGCCGGCGTCATTCGGGAAGTCCGCCAGGGCAAGCTGGCCGAGAGTACGGGTCAGGCCGTTGTTGAAGATGCCGGAGATGGCCCCGGTATCGTCCACGCTGAATGACTGCAATGTCCCCGGCGCAAAGCCGTTTTGGGAAGTTGGGGACGCGCCGGAGCTGCCGGCGATCTGGGTAGTCGCGGTGAAATCAGGAGTGATGACCTGGGTGGCCGTTGCGCCGTCGGTTGGGGACAGGGTGATCGTGCCGGTTGCGGCGGTCTGCCTGCCGGTAGCATCAAACGTGATCGTGCCGCTGCCGGAGGTTGACGCATCGCCGGAGGAAGCCCAGTTCCAGGTGTTTGCCGTGGCGTTGCGGGTAAAGCTCAGGGTCACATTCGCCGGCTCGCCCAGGCTGTCGTAAACTTTGACGGTGCGGGTGTACGCCGGGGACGCCGGGGTCTCGTCGGCGCTCAGGTTGCCGCCAAACGAGACGGCGGATGTCGGCTGAACGGCGGTCAGGCCGCCGACAGGAATGGCAAGTCTGGACGCCGACGTGATCTGCTGGGTCGAGTCAATTTTGCCGTTCGGGTCGGACTTCCAGCCCAGCACATACGCCCCGCTTGAGCCGTTAACGAGGCTCCCATTGCTGTCAAGCGTAAACGAGCCGTCGCGAGTATAGGAGACTCCAGTGCCGTTGGTGTTGCCGAGCATGAAGTAGCCGTTCCCCTGGATTGCCATGTCGGTGGGCCGGGCGGTCGCTTGCAGGCCACCCTGAGCCATGACCGAGTCAATGGCGCTGACATGGACGCCGAGGCCGACCTGCTGCGGGTTCGTGCCGCCGTCGTTTTTCGTCGGCGAGCTTGCACCCTGAATGGTCTGCGAAAGCTGGTCCTCGAAGGTGACGCGCCCGGATTTGTAGGCGGTCGTGTTGACATTGGCAATGTTGCTGCCGATCACGTCCATCGCGGTTTGCTGGGCTTCAATCGCGGAAATCCCGCTGTACATGGCTTGTAACATAGTTGTCTCCTGAGTATCGGTGAGCAGCCCAAATTCTCTCGGGCCGTTCGGGTCAGGCAGCGTCCTCAAAGAGGTCCGGCTGCGGGCGTGAACTATAAAATCATCGCGCTGTCAATATTCGTGAAGATATTGTCTTTAAGCATATCTGACGCGACTGCGGTAATCACGGTCCGGTTTGCGACCGAGACGACAAACGCGGTTTTGTCCATCAGCAGCAGAGAGTCTTTCGCTCCTTTCGTCGCAGCTTTGGTCATCGCCTGCCCTAATCGCGCGACATCACGATCTGAGAGTGTAATCTGCCGGGACGCCAGCCGAGTTTGAGCATGGCCTGAGAATTTGATCCCGGCGCGGGCCGCCGAGGCGGTCAGCGTTTCACCGACTTTGCTTTGCAGGACATCGCCGAATGTTGGCCCAATGGCCGGAGGAGCATTTACGGGGAGCCGGCCTGCGCCGATCGGCGGCGCGGCAGCTATTCGGTTTTCAATATCTACCATTGTCATGACTTGATGCTGGTGACGGTAGACGCATCTACCATCTGGTCGCCGACCGACAGATAATTTTTGCCGTTCAGCAGCGAGACCGACGAGACGACCCCGGAAATGCCGGGCGTTGTGTCAGTCGCCGTCGAGATTGTTTTCCCGATGAGCATTGCGCTCTGGGCGACATTCGAAAAGCCTTGATTGGCGGTCAGGGTCGCGTTCAGAGTCGTCGTCTCTTGAAGCTGGGAAAACTGGGCGAGCTGGGACAGTGTCTGGGTCTGGTCTGTTGGATGGGTCGGGTCCTGGTTTTTCAGTTCGTTGACTAAGAGCATCAGAAACTGGTTTTGACTCACCGCTGCCGAGTTGGAAGCTTTCTTGACGGTCCCGTCGGGGTTCACATTCGAGGCTATCCCATTGGCGTTTGTCGGGTTTGCGGCTTGGGTGGTCAGTGTATGGGCGATCATAATTCTCTCCTTCTTTGAGCGTTAAGCGCGTATGTCCAGGTGGCCTCGTGTCAAGCGGATGGCTGTCCCTGTGAACGGAACTGCTTCGATGTCCGGCTCATTCAGCACCGGCCCGGCAAACACCGGCGGCTGTTGGCGATGATTGTTTTGCCAACTGTCCGTGCCGAAGCCGCTTCCCTGGCCTGAGTGATTGAACTGATCTGACGGCGTATTCTGCGCTTCCGGCAGCTTGACGGACACTGTCAGATGCTCCAAATGCAGCCCCGACGCCCGAAGCGCCTCATGCAGTGCACCGGTCCCGCTTTGCAGCGCGGCTTTCACTTGAAGTGTTTCCGCGACAATATGCGCCGTCACCGTTTTCGCCGCCCCGTCTTCATGTCCGGAAACAATTGCAACCGAGACTTCGAGGCGGCCCCAGTCTTTTGGATGAAGCTGTAAGCTCATCTGCTCTGTCGCCCCCGGTTTTGCCGGCAGAGGCATTGCCCCCACCCCATCGGCGGCCTGCTTGATGACTTCCGCCCGCTCCCCCGCCGTCAGCGGCTTGGCATCGGCCTTTGCCGTGTCGGTGACCGGGAGCGTAAACAGCAGAGTGCTTTTGCCGTCGTTCGTGGCTGCGGCCACTTCATGCTCCGACGCGTGTTTTTCCGCGGGGACGACTTCTTTCGCGAAGACGACTTCCGTCTGCCCCTGCAGTATCCTGGTAGAAGTATCGGCATTCCCGGCGGCGACCTTCAGGGCAAGCGCACTGATTTTCCCAGCAGTTTTGGCAGGCTCGAGTTTCACCGGCTCAGTACTGGCGGCAGTTGGAACAAGGGTGCTGACCGCCGCCAAAGTCGCCAGCACCGGCAGGGTCGCCAGCACCGGAATTTGGGGTGCAGATTGAGTGGGAGATATGGCCTGGACCGGACTTGGGACAAGCGGCAGAGCCTCTGCCATAGGCGGGGGCGCTTCCGTATCCAAAATCCGCGTCAGCATCGACTCCGGCCCTGTCGCTTTGCCGATGGCTTGGGCTTTTGCAAGGGGCGCGGCTTGAGGCAGCGCGACTTGAGGCAACGCGGCTTGAGGCAGCGCGACTTGAGGCAACGCGGCTTGAGGCAACGCGGCTTGAGGCAACGCGGCTTGAGGCAACGCGGCTTGTGTCGCGTCCGGCACAGTCTGTGGCGGCACGAGAGCGCTCGGCAGAAAGCTCGCGGACGGCGCTGGTGCGGCAGGACTTGCTGGCGTAACAAGGCCAATCACCGGCGGCACAAGCAGTGCCGACATCGGTGGCGGGGGAAGAAGCAACTCACTCGCCTTGTCTTTTGCTTTCATCGCGGGCGGAAAGGAAAGGGTCGGCAAAGTGTCCATTGTCTTCAAATTTGCCGCTAAAGTCGTCTTTAAGCTGATCGGCGGAGGCGCGGCGGCAGCCAGTCCTGGCGGCTTGCTTCGAGTGAGAAGTGCAGCAAACAGTGACGCGTTGAGCGGCTCCGGCTGGGCCGGGCCGGCGCTAATGGCAGCATTCGGCGGCGAGGCTGCAAGCGCGATCAGGCCTGCAGAAATGTCTGTGGGCATCGCAGTCTCCTTTATGCAGTTATTTTGATCGGTATCGCCGGTATTATTGGCAGGGAAGTGGGGAAACACGAGGGGCAAAAAGAAAGCCGCCCGGTCAGGGGCGGCTTGTGGGAAAGTAGAGAAGGAAAGTGAGCGAAGCTGAATTCCTCACTCTGCTCGCTTTTCACTTTCTACTCAAACTTTGGCTTTCTCTTCGATGGACTGGCCCGCGTTCTGCTTGGACTGACCAGCGCTCACCGACTTCAAGTAATCGTCGTTGAAGCGCTTAATACCGATATCGGTCAGCGGGTGCCTGAACAGCATCTCCATCGTCTTGAACGGGATTGTCGCGATGTGCGCCCCAGCTTTGATACTCTCGGTGACTTGCAGCGGGCTTCGGATGGACGCCACCAAAATCTCCGGATCCTTCGGGAAATCGTAGGTTTCGACCATGTTGACTGCTTCGACAACGTTTAAAGGCGCTTCCAAACTGCCCATATCGTCAATGCGCCCGACAAAGAACGAGATAAACGAGCCGCCCGCTTTTGCCGCGATGAGCGCCTGCGGGAGCGAGAAAATCAGCGTGACATTGAAGTTGATGCCCTTCGGCGACAGCTCTTTGACCACTTCCATCGAGTTCTCGTTCATCGGCACTTTGACATAAATGTTCGGCGACCACGAGGCGATGTCCTGGGCTTCCTTCATCAGCTTGTCTACGTCGGTTTCGACGCACTCCGCCGATACCGGCAGCTCGGTCCCGACAAGATTGATAATCTCCATTACCCGCGTCTTGTGCGGAATGCCTTCTTTGGCAATGAGTGACGGGTTCGTCGTCACCCCGTCGAGAATCCCCCAGGCCATCGCCTGCTTGATTTCGTCCACATTCGCCGTATCAATAAAAAACTTCATAATCCGTGTGCCTCCTCAGCAACAACTCACTTTAGGACTGCCGGTTAAGATAATTAGCGTCAGTCCCGCCACTGTATATACCCGCCCTGGCAGAAAAATGTCATACTGGTGCAACAAAGCGAGGGTCAAGTTGCTTTCGCTGATAAAAGACGGCTTTGCGAGCGGCATGGACGGCAGCGAGTTTGTTTGGACTATCGCCGACAAGCTCAGAGATCGCTGGATGGTTTGCCATCATTATTCCAATGCTTTCAAACTGATTTAACTGACTGGCTTCTTTAATAATGCGGGTGACAGTAGAAATTTTCAGCCATTCGGCAGCAACTTCTTTGTGGCCCTGACGTACCGTTTCCTCTAGTAGCACCGTATAGAAGTCCGGCCAAAGCCACCAGAGGAGGCAGGATTGCCGCTGTCCGAGATCGGTTTCCACTTTCGACAAGGAAGATTGCAGGCGAATCAGTGGCGCTTCCAGATAACCGCGCACTCTATCAAGCCTGTCGGAGAAAGTAGCCCCATAATTGTGCAGTGCCGTTTTCATGTTCAAGACAGCAGCGTCTAGCGGCTTGTGTTTATAATGTTCTGCCACAGACCCACCTAGAAGCGCCCCGCCGACTGCTCCTCCGACTGCCCCGACAATCATACCAACCGGACCAAATAACCCGCCTGCTAACGCTCCTGCTTTCGCTCCGATGAGGCTCCCTGCACCCTTACCTGTGCTTTCTACAAGGGTATGCTTTATAGCAACCGATACGTCCTTGCCTAGCTGCACGGCTTGGTAGTTGCGATAAGCAGAAACCGCGATCGTCAGTACCGGAAGGTGCATTCCAAGGCCGTGCAGCGCGTGTTCCCCGTGTGCAGCCGCGACGCCTTCGTGGAGACTGGAATGCACCGAGTCATGGTGAAAGCCGGCAGTATGCGCCATGTTTGACGTCAAATGACCATGCGCGTCGGACGGCACGATATAAGTTATTCCATGATGCGCTAATGCCTCCGCCTTGATTGAGGCGATGTCCTGCACTGTCTTGACATTGACAGGATGCCCGTCAACCAACAAATCCCAGATGGACTGCGTGGTGGAGGCCGCTGCCTGCACGACATGACCTTGATGCACGAGCAAGTCTGCGACTTTCTGTTCTCCGACATAGCCCATCAAGCGATTGAAGAATCCTTCTTGACCCGCCGCGCCAAGTGTATCGTAATGAGTATGAATGTACTGGGCAAAGTCATAGCCGTTGTGAACAGAAACTGAGGAGCTAAAGTCCGCGGCATGAATAACAGAGGGATCAATTCGTGCCAAGCTCCATGCGAACTCGGCGGCAGTCAAAGTTCCATACGCCGCCAGTTCCGCTTGATTAGCCGGCTGACCTGCGAAATCGCCAATCTGACGCCCAAATTCTTGAGCGCCATGCACCATCTTCTGACGCGCTTGTTCTCGCAGGGCGTACAGACGGATAGCCCGAACCATAGGCCAGACTATAATTGCGAGCGCAACGAAAACAAGAATGCTTCCAATGAAATCAGTAATCAATGCGTATGCCTCCTCTGCTGTCTTTTGTCAACTCAATAGCCGAAACGGCTGTGCTCATAACTGCGAATCGTTTGGAGATTTGCCTGCTCCTTGGAAGTAAAGTCGGTTTCTCGAAATGCCGGGTTCGGGTGATACCAGGCTGCATGGTTGAACAGCCCTTGTAAGGTTGCTTTCTTGAACACATATCCATGCACTGCGTAGATCGTATTATACGAGATGCTCAATGCCGCCAAAGATTTGTCGTTCAGGTCCTGGCTTGTAACAACGGTATTTTGGAGCGTGTTCGAGTCAAGAGGCGTGTCGCTAAGGCCAGAACCAGGTGAGGCAGTTTCGCGCAATGGGTCGCGGCGCTCATACGAATGCTCCTGTTCATACGGACGCCCTTGCTCATCAAACATATGGCGTCCGTAATCAAAGTTTGCGCGTTCCGCAGCCCGTATCGTCTGTCCATTTTGCTGCTCCGTGCTGGTAAGCATGGAAGCATTGAATGCTGGGTCAGAATGATACCAACTCTGCGCGTCAAAATAGGCTTGAATGGCAGGCCGCTCAAAGATATATCCGTGAAGTGCATAAATCGAGTTGTGAGAGATGCTGAGTGCGCGAAGGGACAATTTCTTCAAGTCATCAGACGTGACAACTTCATTTTGCAGCGTGTCAATGCTGAGAGGAACATCACTCAACCCGGAGCCGGGCGGGGCATACGCGGTCAGAGTATCATCAGTGCTTGCTGCCGCGTGCTTGTTGTCGCTGATCTCCGGTGCAGAGTCGGGCGCGTCAGAGGATTGAGCTAATGGTGCCTCTGTCGCATCATTTCTTGAAGTGTCATTGCCTTGAACGGCTGAAGCAGGCGAATCGTCGGTGGGGACAACAAAAGGTGAGGAGGCAGCATTCATCGGAACATCTCCTGATGACACAGGACTTGTCAAAGTGCCGACGTTCGGTATAGCAGGCTGGGGATGTGCAAGCCGAAGCAATCCAAAACCCAAAGCGAGGAATGCAGCGGCCAGCACAGAACCCACTACTACGGTGTATATTTTGTTCGCTCTGATTTCACTCAATACAGGTTGAGCTGGAAATGTTGAAGGTTGGCTTTCGCTAATCGCGGAAGGCTCTATTGCTAGCGATGGAACAAAACTTTGACTTGCCGGAAGGCTTGCATCTGGGACGCTCGGCAAACCAATCATGTCACGACAAGCAAGTGAGCCAAGAAGGTTTGCCATAGGGTAAGTAATAAGCAACCCTAAACCACATGGAACAGCGCTTATTAGCGTTATCAGTAGGAACAGCAGGACTAGACCTGCTGCGTTTAACCAGTCGTTTTTCATCGCAGTTACACTACGTTGTAACGCCTCAACAGGTCCCACACCCTCTGCGGCAAGCGCAGCACATGGTAGCGTAAGGGCCACTAGTATCAGTACGGGTAGATAGAAGAGAAGTGCTGAAACAAGGAACAAAATGGCCCAAATAACTCCCAGCCCAAATAAGGGCCATATACCGGGCCCACTCTTGAATATGTCTGAGAAAGTAATGCTTTCACCCCGCACTTGCTTGTTCGCCATCATAGATGTAGCATAATTTAGACGGCAATTCAAAACAAAAGCAGGAATAAAAGCTATGATCATTCCGAATGACAGACCTACGCTCATCCCTTCACTAGCGCGGGGATCAGAATCCGGTGTTGTCAAGATGTGACCGCCCGACCCCAGAATACCGAAAAGTATTGCAGCCCCATACAGTAAAACAAAAGGCAGATATTGCGCCAACGTCGACAGAACCCATACATCAGGCTTCTGCTGGAATAGCCTCCAAGACTCACCAATCCAGCCATAGTTTACCTTTGGCCCCCCGGCATGAGAAAAAGCAGGCACCTTGAATTGCACTGAGACAGGTACGGGTTGGGACTGGTGCAAGGTAACAGAAATTGGGTTTGATTGGGGCGTCTGAGGGCGAAATCCCGGTGAAGGTGCTGAACTACTTACAGGAACAGGCTCATCAAACGCTTGACCGCAGCCGGGGCAGAAGCGGCTGCCGCCAGGTAGGACTGCCTCACATTGTTCACAAAGATAAGAACTCGGCTCAGGAGCAAGAGGAGCAAAATGGGAACCGCATTGGGCGCAGAATTGAGCGGTGAAAGCGGCGGAAGTGCCGCATTGAGAACAATGCTTGGTTGGTATGTTCATGGTTTATCTTAACGCAATGCACAAATCGTGCCAAGTGGGAATACCAGCAGCGCGAAAGGTATTATTCGCCCGGCACCCGGCCATAGAGCGCGGCTTTGGCCCCGATCCGCAAAGCCCACCCAGAATCGCCGTAGGACCAGTGCCACCATTCACCGAGATAGGGGGTCAGGCCGGTCTTTTTAAGCGTGTCAGACAACAGCTTGCGGTTCTTTTGGGCTTCTTCACTGAGTCCTTTGGTGTCGCCGGGAGCGCTGGTTTCGTCCATTTCAAACGGTGAAGTCATGTCAAGCCACTCGCGAGACGGCATCTTCATCAATGACAAGTCTACCGCCCCGCCGGTAATATGCGGCGGCGGGCAGGAGTCGTCTGGTGGGGCGGACATCGTGTTTGTCATCCGCATCAGCGTAGACTTGTTCCATTCGGGGTGCCGCTGAGAAAACTCTTTTCTGATTTCTTCGTACATGAACTGCTGATTGCTGATAGGCCGGAAGCCTTCGATGATCACGATGTCAATGCCGGACGGCAGCGACTCGGCGGCTTCGGCCAGCATTTCAGCGACCCGCTTGCGGACTTTCGGGGTGCGTTCCAGACCTTCGAATTTCGGGTGCTTTTCGGCAAAGTGAATGCGTTTTGAGAGTGTGCGCGGGTCTATCAGAGACTCGCCGTTGTCTTCAATCAGGACCGCACGGAGCTTTGTGAGTGGTTCGCCAAAAGATCGGGCCATACTGGGTGCTTTCTAAAATTGGGCTGGAAAAAGCCTGGCAATAAAGAACGTGGGACTAAAGTCCTACGCTGTGTGGCGAAGCGCCTAGTAACCGCCTTCGCGGGTACAGGAAAGATTCTGCAGCTATCCTATTCTATGTCCACGAAGGTGGACAGTAGGCGTCTGCGTCACGCCGCGTAGGACTTTAGTCCCGCGCTCTTTATTATCACGACTGTCTTCTGCTATTTAATCGCCGAGACCGCCGCGAACTGGTCCTTCAGCGCCGGGTACAATGCCTGGTACACGCGGTAATACTCAGCGTACTTCGCGTGGGCCGCCGGGTCCGGCTCGGTGACGGCGACCGTCTCAATCGCCGCCGCACAGGCGTCTGGAACGGATGCATACGCGCCGGTGCCGACTGCCGCCAGCAGCGCCGCGCCGAGCGCAGGACCTTCGTCCACCGCAAGCGTCACATGAGAATGGCCGGTCACATCGGCGTGGATTTGACGCCAGACTGCCGACTTTGCGCCGCCGCCGGATGCCCGTACCAGGGAAACGGGAATGCCCAGCTCGCCGAAGATCTGGAACGTGTCGTTGAGCGCGTAAGCGACCCCTTCCATGACCGACCGCGCGAAGTGCTGCCGATGATGCCGCAGCGTCATGCCGAAGAAGACCCCCC
>JAYVVR010000186.1:0-5118 GCA_043786835.1 Armatimonadota bacterium
TTTTCCCGTAGGAGTGGACTGCGGCGCGGTGAGACGAAGGCAGCTCCTTCTGCTTTTTCTGAACCTATTTTGTCCGGCATCCCGCGACGGCGGGGCTGAAAGTCACTAAAGAGCGAACAGGCGTTTGACCAAAAATCTATCTGCAATCGCCCTGATTCGTGCGAGACTTTGATACAAAAGCGCGGCTTGTCGGATATAATAAAGAAACTTGCGACTTTTTGCGCGTTCGCGTGTCATAGCCAGTAGAAGTTTTCTGCCAAAACGTTAGAGGAGACAGTCCATGCTCAGTCGAATTATGCGCTACTTGAAGGGTCTGCTCGGGTTCAAGCTGGACCAGCTTGAAGACCCGGAGATTTTGCTTCAGCAGGCCCAGCAGGAAATGCGCGAGGCCCAGGCGAAGAACCGCGAGCGGGCGGTTCAGGCCATCACGCAAAAGAATAACTTGCAGGCGCTTGTTGACCAGACCCAGAAGATGGTGGACAATCTCGGCGCAAAAGCCGAAATCGCGCTCAAAAACGGCGACCGTGAGCTTGCCCGTCAGCTTCTCGTTGAAAAAGGTCAGTACGACGGTACGCTGACTTCGACTAAAGCATCGCTTCAGCAGGCGCTGGAAACGACCGAAGCTGTTAAGACCGCCATGCGGCGCGAAGAAGAGCGCATTCGGGCGAAAACTGCTCAGGCGCTTTCGATGAAAGCCCAATGGAAACAGGCCCAGATCGAAAACTCGATGAACAAAGCCCTCGAAGGCATGTCCGCCGACGGCACCGACCAGGCATTCGAGCGAGCCGCTGCGAAAATCTCCAACGCCAGCAGCGAAGGCAAGGCCCGAACGGAGCTTGCGCGCGAAAGCCTTAGTGGCAAGCTGGCGGGCCTTGACGACGTGCAGGCCTCCAGCGCCGCCGACGCGGAGCTTGCCCAAATGGAGCAGCGCCTCGGGTTAACCTCCAAGCCAGCAGCGACAGCCGCGCCCACACATACTACAGTGACCACTACCGCGTCCGATATTGACCGCCAGCTTCAAGAGTTAGAGGCACGGGTCGGCGGAGGCGGCGGGACAGCAGCGTGAAATAGCAGCGTGAAATAAGCGACAAGCATTATGACCAACCTACTCGGGCGATCCCTCCGCCTGGCAAAAACCTATCTCGACGAAGCCAAAGGCCGGGTCAGCGAAATCAGCGAGAACGCACAGGAAGAGCTGACCCGTGCGCTTGACCGCAGCGACATCAAGGCGGGCCTATCAAGTCCCGATGACCCAATGGCCCGCGCGCAGGCAAAGATCGCGGCGACGCGCGGGGAAACCGCCGCCTGGACCGAGTCCCGGCCTGCCAGCCAAACTCCCACCGACCCGATCCAAACAGCGTACAAAATTATCGGTGTTCCAGCAGGCTCCGACTACCTGACGGTGCAGACGGCAGTCAATCGGCTGAGGGAGCGGTGCGCTCCGTCCCGTTTCCCAAACGGCTCGATTGAACAGTCGCAGTCACAGACAATCTTGCAGAAAGTGGAAGAAGCGTACCAGGTTTTGCAGGCGGTTCTTGACCCCGGCGCAGGCCGCTTCGATAAGCTGGAACTGTGACGGCCAAGAACGAAACGCTTTTTGCCGCACTTGTCGGTGACGCTCGGGCCTGCCGGGCCTGCCCGCGCATGGAAGGCCGGCGGCGTGTTCTGTCTGAACTAAACGGCCCGCTCCTGGCGCGTGTCTTGTTTATTGCCGAAGCGCCGGGGCGTCTCGGCGGGGACAAAGGCGGCATTCCGCTGACGGGCGACGCGTCAGGCCGAAACTTTCTGCGCTACCTTTCAGCGGCAGGGCTAAAGCGCAAAGATGTCTTCGTGACGAATGCTGCGTTGTGTAACCCGCGCACAGAGCGCGGCACCAATGCCCCACCGTCGGCGTCCGAGATTCGCGCCTGTTCCGCGTTTTTGTCCCGAACGCTTGACATTGTGCAGCCGGCGGTGATTGCAACCCTTGGCACCAAAGCGCTGGCGGCGCTTTCGCTGATTAGCCCGCATACGCTTACACTTCGAACCCATGCCGCAGACCCTGCCGAGTGGCAGGGCCGAACACTTTTCCCCCTGTATCATCCGTCGCCGCAGGTTGCCGTCAGCCCGGTCGGGCGCACTCATGCCGCGCAGGAAGCCGATTACGCCGCGCTGGCACGGTGGCTGGAACGGCACTTACAACGATGACAGAATTAAGCGAAGTGTCGGGGGCGAGTGAGCGGCCCGGCGGCTGCCCGATCAAGATTATTTCTGACGGGACCACAGTTACGGTAACACTGCCACCGCGCGGCGTTTCTCCGGTGGTTCTGGTCATTGCTGCCATCCTGCTCGGCAATTTGCTGGTTGCCCTTTACACGGGTCTCATGCTGCTGCTCGAAAACAAAAGCGTCCTTGCCATGGCTCAGATTGCGCCGGGCGGTCTGCCGGTTTCCCTAAAGCCCCAAGTCGGCTTTCTGCTGTTTGCACTCGGACTTGCCGAAGCACTCGGCGTGTTTACCCTGGCAGCCATTCTGCGGCCCATCTTTTTGCATGAGACCCTCAAAGTGGATGTCAACTGGATTCACGTCGAGCGGACGGACTGGGGCCGGACAAAGACGTTGTCACTCGCGCGGGAAGATGTGCGCGGTTTCATTCTGCGCCGGGTTCCGCCGGGCCTCAATGCCGGGGTGTTGACTGTGGAAGGCCGGGGCGCGGAGGTTACTCTTGGTGAGTCCCTGCGCGAGAGGGACCGCGAATGGCTGACCTCAGTCGGGAACGCATTACTGAAGCAGACTTAATTACTGAAGCAGAACTGAAAGCTTTGCAAGCTGCTGCGGGGAGCCGAGGGCAATCAGAACATCACCGGCGACAATGGTTCGCTCATAGGGCGGGTTGGGGAAAAAGCCACTGATATGGGACGCCGGACGCATCGCGACCACCTGCGCCCCGGTCCGCTGCTTGAACTGCGCGTTCCCAAATGTCTGCCCGGCATAAGCCGAGGCCGCCGAGACTTCTACTTCGCGTACAGCAAACACTGCAGGGTCGCTTTGAGTGATGGCGGCGACAAAATCAGTGACGGCGGGATTGATTGCCGTGACCGCCATCCAGCGGCCGCCGAGCGTGTACGGCGAGATGACTTTGCTGGCCCCGGCTCGAAGCAGCTTGGCTTCGTTCTGGGGGGCATCGGCGCGGGCAACGATAAACAGGTCTTGCTGCAAGCCCCGCGCGGACAGCACGATAAACGTATTGCCGGCATCGGACGGCGTCACCGCAATCAGCGCCGCTGCCCGGTGGATACCCGCCTGCACCAGCACAGCGTCATCAGCAGCGTCGCCTTCGACGCACGGAATGCCCGCCTCGCGCAGCTCCCCAATCCGCTCCGGGCTGCGTTCGATGACCAGAAACGGCACTTTGTTTTGGGTATATCCCTGCGAAATCTCCGAGCCGATACGCCCATAGCCGCAGACGATATAGTGGTTTTTGAGAGAGTTGATCACCCGGCTCATCCGTTTCTGCGCGAGAACGCGCTGGGTCTGCTCGCTGGTGAGGGTTTCCAGCACAGTTGTAAAAAGCCAGGCGGCGGTGCCGAGTCCGACGAGTATCAAACCAATGGTAAAAATCTCGCCCGCCGTGTCCAGAGGCTTGACTTCGCCGTAGCCGACCGAGCTAAGCGTGATTACGGTCATAAACAGCGCGTCTAGAAAACGCATATGCTCGATGACAACGTAGCCCAGAGTGCCGACTCCCAGCAGCAGCAGGCCCACCAGCAGCGCAAGCCGCAGGCGCAGCAGCGGGTCTCGGTAGTAGTCGCTGAACCCTCTCACTTTGCCACCGTCACACCAACTTTATTGCCTGCTGCGATTGAGATGTCGTAAACCTTGCCGTGAAAGCGAACGCCTTTGACGGTCAAGCCGCCCCACCCCGGCGGCAGATGCGGGTTGGCGTAGAGGGACGCAACGCTGTCACTCGCGATTTTCGTTCCGGCTGCTTTTTGGCCCGGCTCGGCGACTTGCAGGCCCGCGAAGCCGTACAAAACGCTTTGCAGGCAGCCGCCCATGCCCGTACAGAAATACACTCGGTTTGAGGTCCGCTTTTCGGCGAATGCGTCCCATGGCCCGCGCATAAAGGGCCGGTAGCTGTCGTGGAATTGATCCAGCGACTCGGGGCCGCGCCCCAGCTTCGCCGCGACAACCGCCTGTATGGACGCTGTCATCGCCGGCCCATTTTTGATCGTGTGTGCCGAATAGAAGTCCAGCATCTTTCCTGCTGTCGCCGGGTCAATCGCTTTATTCAGCGGGTGAATCAAAAGCAGGGTGTCGGCCTGCTTCGCGCTGAAACGGTCGGTCATGGGTGCGGCGTTCTCGGCAGGAATGCCTCGCGCTTTATCCTGCGGGAAAAAGAGCGCATCAGCGATAAGACTCCAGCGCGGGTCCGCCCCCTGCCCTACTGTTTGTGCCGCCGCCGTCGCCGCCCGCAAGTTCGCCTGCACGACGGCATTGGTGTACGCATCATCGCTCACAACCCCTGCCGTTTCGTCCGGCGAGATCACTTTTTCGATATGATATTTGCCGTCCGCGCCGTGCGTGACCCGCGAAACCCAGTAGGCCGCCGTCGCTTGCAGCACGGGCCAGCCTTGCTTTTGTAAGTACGCGTTGTCGCCCGTCCAGAGATAGTACTGCCACGCCGCCCAGCCGACATCCGCCGTAATATGCCGCTCCTGGGAAAACTCCGCCGGGGCTATCTCCGCCCCGGTATCCGCGCTCTCCCACGCATATTCCGCCCCAACGAACCCATGCGCTTTGGCGTTCTTCTTGGCTTGGCTGAGTGTCTTGAACCGATAGTCAATAATAGATTTCGCGTAGTCCGGGTGCTGAACGATAAGCGCCGGCATCATCCACACTTCGGCGTCCCAGAAGATGTGTCCGCCATAGATATTCGACGACAGCCCCATCGGCGGGATAGAGTGGCCCCCGTTGTTGTTTCCCGGATAAGCAGAAGACAGAAGATAAAACAGATTGGCGTGTGTTACCTGCTGCGCTTCCGGGTCACCGCTGACGACAATGTCCGAAGTCTGCCAGACTTTGGGCCAGTTAATGAGAGGACCACCAGCAATTAACTCACCATGCTTTGATAGAGACA
>JAYVVR010000187.1:0-5098 GCA_043786835.1 Armatimonadota bacterium
AACGGGGGGCGGTGCGACGGCCTCCTCTCGGCATCGGGCGCGGGCCTGACCCGCTTCCGCCGGATCGCTGAAGAGGCGGTAGACCTGGCCTGCCGCAAACTAGGCCGCGCCCTGTCGGTCCCGCCCTGCCGCACCGCGACCACGCCTTTACCGGAGCTGTCCGGCGCCACTGACGAAGACAGCCTGACGCTGCGTGATTATTTAGAACGCCGCCTGCCACTCGACTGGACACCCGAACAGCGACAAACCGAAATGCCCGACGCGCTGACGGAACTCTCGGCACGGCTTGGCTGGGACAGCGTGCGGCAGGCAGCAGAGGTCAAAGCCTGGAACGCCGAAACCGCCCTCCGGCAGACGTTTCGGGTGCTGTAGCCTAATCTTCATCCACCCCCCATTGCGGCTGGATATCTTGGGGAACGCCTAAATTTTGCAGGACACGGGCGACCACGGTGTCTACCAAATCCTCAACCGTTTTCGGCTGGTGGTAGAACGCAGGAACGGCGGGCAGGACAATCGCCCCGGCCTCCGTCACTGTCACCATGTTCCGCAGATGGATCAAATTGAGGGGCGTATCGCGGGCGACTAAAATGAGCTTGCGCCGCTCTTTGAGGCAGACATCGGCAGCGCGGGTCGTCAGGTCATTCGAGATGCCGGCAGCAATGCGTCCGAGCGTTCCCATCGAGCAGGGAATAACCACCATGCCGTCATGGATGAACGACCCCGACGCCGGGGGCGTGAAGTAGTCTTTCGCGCTCAGAAAGTGGATATTGTCGTAAGGGCCGTCGTCGCCGAGATAGTCTGTCGCCGAGTAAGGCCGGGTCAGCATCCCGCCGGTCTCGGTATTGAACACGGCGACAGCATTGTCGGACAGCATGACATAAACGGCGTCATAGTGCCGCGATGCCTGCCGCAGAAACCGCACGGCATAGAGCGCCCCGCTCGCGCCGGTGACGGCCACGACAAGGCGCTTTGGAGTTTGTGTCGTCAAAAAAGCTTCCTTCTAATCCGCCGAGTCCACAGTCCAGATTTCGTCATCTGCATGAACCACATCGCGGGAAATACCGGCAAGGCACAAGCCGACAGTGTTGCCCTGGGTGGAACGCTGCACGGAGTCAATCGATTTCACCCGTGCCAAAAAGCGTTCGTCTTTAATGGACCGCAGTTCAATCCAGTCGCCGACCGAGATATTCTGCCCCACCTGCCATCCTCGTGTCATTACGACAAGTCCACGTCCTTTGATCGTGAACGTGTCCTCGACGACGCAAATCTTTTGCGGAATGGGCATTGTGGGCCTCGGTTAGAAAGGAGCGGGAGGGTGAGGGAATAAATTCCTCTCGCTGAATAACATCCTTCGGATGCAAAACTAGCAAATATCTGGTTTCTTGTATTTGTCCGTCCGAAGGACGCCATTCAGCGAGAGGAATTTATTCCCTCGCATCTTTTCTCCTCTAAGGCATCGCTTGGCAAAGTCCCGCAGGTGAGCGCTGACTTCCGTGTGACATTCCAGCAGGCCCAAATGCCCGCAGTTGTTAATCAAAACCAGTTCGCAGTTCGGCAGCCGGGATGCCATCGCGGCCTGCGTTTCCGGGGGCATGTTGTTGTCTTTAATGCCCGTCAGAACCAGCGTCGGAACCGTAATTACGGGCAGTAGAGTACGAGTGTTGTAAGCAAAACACGCTAACGCGCCGAGGCCGGCGGCCCGCATCGAGAACTCGGCGCAGTGGCGGGCCACCAGGTCATTCTGGCCCCGGCTGTCTTGCCCGCAGTTCGTGCCGTGCATCAGCGCGAGATGGACGCACCCCATCTGCGTAATCAGCCTGACGAACCACTCGAACGGCTCTGGCATAAACGCCATTGTTCGGGCCAGTGGCTCCCAGAACAGTCGCCGCATCGGGGCGAGAACACGCCGTCCGCGCATGGTTTCGAGCATCGGCGAGTCTGTGCCGCCCAAAAGCGCCAGCCCGCGCACGCCTGCCATGAGCGCCGGATACGACACCGCAAACAGCGGCAGCAGCATCGCGCCGACCGAATGCCCCGCGAGAACACAGCCTTGCGGATGGCGTCCGGCGTCTACGGCGTCAAAAACAGCCGCGAGATCGGCGGTCATTGCGGCCATCGAATAATTGCGGTCGGCGGGGGCCTGCGAACGGTCGGTGCCGCGCAGGTCCCAGACAATCACCCGAAATTCGCTTGACAGCGCTTTCTTCTGATAATACCAGGTTTCATGGCTTAACGACCAGCCGTGGGACAGGAGCAGAGCCTGGGCGTCGTCCGGCCCAAACTGTTCCCATTCCAATCGAACGCCGCCATGACCAATCGCCATGCCGCGCCTGTCTGGAACCAGCGGCTTCGGCTCGTCAGCGGCAGGCGAGCGCAGAAGACGTATCCACTCGCGGCCTGTCAAAATCAGCGCGACTGCCGAGAGCCAGCCTAAAGCAGACATCAAGCGCCGCTGCCGCAGAGCAGAAACCGTTTGCCGAACACTTAGCAACAGGCTGAAAAGCGCGGGGATTGCGTATAACCCCGAAAGAATGCCGAGCCACATATGCTTATCCGGCAATCACGCGGTTTGGGACAGCCTCATCGCTGACGATCTCGCCGTCCTTGAAGCGCACGATCCGCTCGCAGTGCCGGGCGACTTCTTCCTCATGCGTGACCACAATCAGTGTTTTGCCTTCCCGGTGCAAGTCCTGAAAGAGCGCCATGATCTCCTCGCCGGTCTTTGTATCAAGCGCCCCCGTCGGCTCGTCGGCCATGAGGATCACCGGGTCGTTGACCAAGGCCCGCGCAATCGCGACCCGCTGCTGCTGCCCGCCCGAGAGCTGATTAGGCCGGTGGTCCATCCGGTCCCCGAGTCCCACCCGGATTAGCGACTGCTTTGCCCGTGCTTCTCGGCCCCGCGCTCCTGAATAGACCATGGGCAGCTCGACATTCCTAAGCGCCGTCGTCCGGGCCAGTAAGTTAAACTGCTGGAAGACAAAGCCTATCTTTTGATTGCGGATCTTCGCCAGGGCATTTTCATCAAGACGCGCTACTTCCTCGCCGTCCAAACTATACGACCCCGAAGTCGGCTTATCCAAACAGCCGATAATGTTCATCAGCGTAGACTTGCCCGACCCCGATGGCCCCATGATCGCGACCATTTCCCCGGTCCCGACCGATAGCGAGATGCCTTTAAGCACCGTCAAATCCATCGCCCCGGTTTTATACGTCTTTACAATGTTCGTAACGGCAATCATAATAATTCCAAGATGGAAGTCGGAGCCGTGCAATCAAAACCATGCAATAAATTGCACGGCTACACAGCGTGGACGCTACGAAGTACCGCTTCGCGGCACTAGGGACACTCCGATTGCTGGTTTTAGCCTATGTTTCAGTAAATCAGCCCAAATTAGAATGGTACCGACAAGCAATGCCGCAAACAGTCCGCTCTCAGTCGGGCCTGACCGGAGCGCAGGATTATCGTTTGTCTGGATTTTAGATCCAGACCTAATGATGACAAGCACGATCTTTTTCTGCCAAACCTCGAATATGCAGGGGCCATTGACGGACTGGTCTGACAACCTGGGGTCTGCTACTGAGGGTGAGACCTGAAGCGGATCGTGATCTGTTTCAACTTCTGACACCTTACCGTCGTAGGCTAACTTTATATCCTGACTGTCAATTCTGCCACGGCGATCATAGGTAGTGACGAGGGTTGCATTCGCCGCAGCATAATAGCACGGCCCCTGTGGTAAAGAACTGGATGCGAGTGCTGCGCCAGAGCAGTCACGCCGATAAGCCGACGCATCAACCCACGCATGGATAAAGTCCTGCCCTCCATAGACTGCCACAAGTGGACACACGATGGCAAAAAGCTTCAAGGTGCTAATCAGACCTTTTTGTCTTGCCTGCTTCTTTTCTAACGAGACATCCATTTATAGGGAGTAGCTTTCATTTTGCTTCTTTGAGAGCGTCAAAAAGTTCTTTGACCGTAATTCCTGCTGGTGTTGCCCAGAGCCCGCCGAGCAACAGGGTAACATAGCTACTCGCTTCACCCGAAAGAAACTCAGGCATGAGCTTTCCAACTCTTGCCATTCCATCCGCATCAATAGTGCGAGGAACAATACCACTAGTTGCTTCCGCCACGATAGCCTGGGTCAAGGCGTCCGATATATCTTTGTTGATGTTTAGTTCATGATCCGGGAGATCGCTTGCCACATCCTGTATAATAGTGAGGCCAAAGGCCAAAATTCCTGGGTGGGCCATATCTCCCAAAGCTCCTGTGACGGCACCGTTTGCTGCCCCCTCTAGAAGCACTCGCTCGTACTTGCGATCTTTGTAGAAGTCATCCATTTTACCCTCTGCAAAGTCACCCAAACCTTCAATAGCCCAACTGGCCAGGCCAACAAACAATGCAGTTGTAATGGCTTGAATTTCATTTCCACTTGTCCTGGCATATTGAATTGCGAAACCAAACTGAGCCCCGACAATTGCTCCCGTAGCTGCATACTTGATATTGTGATACCGCACACCATAGGTCACGGCTCCTACAACGGCACCTACACTGATCCCAATAATGTTCGCTACGAGAATTTCACATAGAGTTTCTTTGCCAGTAGGATCATAATTGTCGATTGGGTCAGCATTAGCATATAGATAGCGATGCAGCGATACTGGATCGTCGTTGCTTCCACTGAGCGGGTCTTGTGAAATGAACTGTCCATTGCTCTGATCGTAGTACCTAGCCCGCAGGTAGTAATCCCCGCTCGCCCCATCGAACTGCTGGGCGTTGAACAGGAACGGGTTGACCGTCGGCGTCTGTGCGGCACTGGTACGGTACGCCATTTCCCCAAACGCCGAGTACCCGTAGCTGTCGGTCACAGCACCGCTGCTGTTCACGAGTTGCCTTGTGCTTTCCAGCCCATCGTAGATGTAGTAGTAGACCCCGCTGCCCCGGTCCATCCGCACCAGGTCATCGCCGTAGTCGTACCGGGCCGAGGGCGTGGTGCTACCGCCTGTGTATTCCTCCACAACGCTTGCATACGGCAGGCTGGTATCCACAACGTAGCTTGTCGTCGTTCCCAAGTTGGACGTGCTGTAGCGGTTGCCTTCGGCA
>JAYVVR010000188.1:0-5051 GCA_043786835.1 Armatimonadota bacterium
GCGAGTCTTGTGGTCAAATAATCGTTGGATGCCGCGTTTTCTCCGACCAGTATTTCCCAGCCGTCTACCGTTTGATAGCGCTTAATCTTGAAGCCCTCAAAGTCTGGGACAGCCTGACGCGGCACTGTTTCGGCAAGACTGGCATTCTGGATCAAAGATGCACCGAGCGAAAGGCGCAGAGCCGCAATTTCGTCAGAGGTTGCCGCCTGTGCGGCAGCATCTTCAGCCAGCAAAAGACGCGCAGCTTCAGCCCGCGCCGACTCCTGCCGCACTTGCAGTATCGAAACGCTTCCCTCGGCTTTGCGGCTGCGCTTGTAAAACCGCTCGGCGTTTTCGGTAACTGTCAGCGCTGAATCAAGTGTAATTGTCCGCGTGACCGCCTCCCCATCGGCTGTGAGAGGGGCGTAGTAATCGGGAACCGTCACCGATGCCTGCCCCGGCGCGATCTGGTACCGGTTGGCGAGTATCAGGTCCCCCGATTGACGGTACTCGCCGGCCCGGGCGGCGTTTTGAAGGCCGCTTTCAATCTCCGACACTTCCCGTTCGCGCAGCTTACGTGTCCGGCGCAGAGTGGTCAGAAGGGATTCGCGGGCATGGTCAAATGCTTCCCGTGCAATCAGCGAAGTCGCCGCTTGGTCCAAAGCGACACTGACAGACTCGCGCCCATGCTGGTTTGCCGGCTTGATTGTCTGGAGCGCGACCGGGTAGGCCCCAAGCAAAGTCCCCCGGTCATCGGTCCAGACACGCGGGCTCCAGTCCCCAACTCGCACGACGGTCAGCAGCAAAGTCAGCGCCTGATGCAGCGACTTCTGGGTCAGTTCTCCCAGCACCCGTGCGATAATCTCTGAGGCCAGCAGGGGACTGACGCCGGACCACTGGGTGACCAGCCATTCCGACGCGGCTTCCAGCGTCAGCATTTCGGTCGCCAATTCCTCTTCTATCGGTCTCAACGGGTCACGCCGGCCGCGCTGGCGGGGCGGGGGGGCATAAGAAACGCCAGGCTGGATGAGGCGCAGACGATTGATTGAGCGCCCGATATTCTTTGCCGCCCCGAGGATCATGCCGGCCCCGTTGACGAAAATCAAATTGCTGTGCTTGCCCATCATTTCGGCAATCAGCGTATAGGGTGCCCCGTCCACGGCTTTAAAGTGCAGGTGCAGGACACGCTCACCGAAGCCAAGCGGCAGGGACACGTCATCAAGCCACGCGCCTTCTAAGTATCGGCGCAGCACCGAGCAAAAGTTCGGCGGGGTCGGCGGGTTATCCCGCCGGGCAATGGTCAGGTGGGCACGGGCATGAGCGGCGTCACACGACAGCAGCAAATTGTGCTTATGCCCGGCATGGTAAAACCGTAGGACAGTTTCGTCGGGATCTGGCTGAGTGATTTTCTCAAGCTTACCACCGACAAGGGCCCGGCCCAGCTCATCGCGCACGGCAGTTAAAAGCAGCGAATCAAAGATCATAACCCCTCAAGTATACCCGGTCCGAATACCCGAAAAAATCCTTCCTTCTTTCCCTTGAGATTGTGAATACCAATTGACAAAACTCTGTGAAACTTGCTACAATAAAAGCAGGATTTATGAGAGATTGCTTTAGAACAAACTGGCACCCCTGCGGGCTGCGGACGGACGGGGACGCACTGAACGGAGATGCGCTGCAACACCGGCACATGCCGCAGCACTGTCTACGAACGAGACAGCATCCACACGCTTACGTCTCCGACCCGCTTCTGACTTGACGCCGCCTTCTAATGCCGCGAAAGCCGAAGCGGGTTTTTTATTTTAACGCTTTTTACTTAGATTTCTTTTATTTTACTGCAGTAGGACCGGGGAAAGGATAAGACGACACCGATTATGAGCCATGAAGTTCTTGTATTAAATAGTGATTACGAGCCGCTGAATGTCTGCAACCTGCGCCGGGCCGTCATTCTTCTCTACCTCGGCAAAGCGGATATCCTGCACACCCACGACGGCGACACCGGGCCGGGCTTTGTCACCGACGAGGGCCACTACGTCGCCGCGCCATCAGTTGTCCGCCTGCGCTACCATGTCAAGCGGCCCTTGCCGGATCTCAAGCTGTCCCGACGCTCCATTTTCGCCCGCGACAACTACACCTGCCAGTATTGCGGCGTCCAGACCCGCGATTTGACCATTGACCATATCCTGCCGAAACGGGCCGGGGGCGGGATGCACTGGGACAATTTGGTCGCCTGCTGCCGCCGGTGCAATGCTAGGAAGGGCGACAAGCTGCTGTCTGCCTGCGGCATGAAGCTTGCGCGTCCGCCAAAGCGCCCGCGCTATGTTCCGTATATCAGCATGACGAAATATATCAGCGGAACCAAAAATGAAATCTGGCGCGACTACCTGCCCATCTTCCACGACGTCGGCGGCTCCGACAACTACGCCGCTACGGCGTAGCGTCTTAGGGATGAGGCGCAGGCGGCCAAACGCTTGGGTCATTCAGTACAACAGCGGCTGCAACGACTGGGATTTCAACAAATTCCTCCCGTTGCAGCCGTTTTGCACGTCTGTTCCAGAAGTAGTAGTGCGGCCACTGAACAGTCGCATTCACGATAAGAGCAAATAGTAGCACTAACGGGAGTAGGGAGAAGCCTGCCCTAGCAAGTGCACCTATGATAAACTTGTGAGCTTTTGGATCGAGGGTCACTGACCAGAAATGGGGGATAAGGAAAGTGGCTACTACCAATGCAATGGCAATAGCCAAGCCGTAAAGTAACATTAATACTAGGACAGATAGAATGACCGCACGCAGGTAAGTTTTGCAGGGATAAGTTTCATCGGGCTTGAGAAACAGGGTTGGAAGTCGCCAGGCATCCCAGAAAGAAGGCATGGAGTTCTCCCATATTTTGGGGCGGCGCGTACACGCCGTTTCCATTTTGAGCAAGGTGGCTTCGGTGAATAGACGCATTGGTTTTTGCCGGTGTGGATGAGAAGGGCCGCCGTTTGGCCCCGCCCCGAGGGGCAGGTCTGGACGCGCAGACGCGAGTCGCACGGTGTGCGAAAATGCCATCGGCGTATGGTTTGTTTCGCCCGCAGGGCGATTGGCGCTTCGCCTTCAGACCTGCCATTCATGGCGGGGCTTCATGGCGGGGCTTCATGGCGGACAACCCACACTCGGATCATAAGCGCTCAGTACCCGAGGCTGATACTCTTCGTCGGTTTCTTCCCAGCGCGAGTGCAGCGTATTCTCCAAATGGTGCTGCTTCTGGTTCTGGATATACGCGAGAACGGATTTCACCTGGTTAGGACCCGCGCTAAATACGGCATAGCCTTCCTGCCATTGGAACGGCAGATCGGGAGACAGGCGATCATGCACGAAGTGGGACGAAACGCCTTTGACCTGGTTCATCAGTGTGACGACCGTTTTCTGGACAGGCATCTTGACGCAGAGATGCACATGATCCGGCATTCCGCCGATTGCCAGCACCGCACACCCCAGTCGGTGTGCCTCGCTGCCGATACAGCGATAAACGGCGCGTTCGATTTCCGGGGTGACGAGCGCCTCGCGCTTCCATGTTGCCCATACGAAATGGAGATAAATCTCCGATTTGCTCTGCCTCATCGTATCTGCCTCCCTGCTTACTGTTGAAAAATCTCCGTCCCACTATTCCCGCCCCGAGGGGCAGGTCTGGAGGCGAAGCGCCAATCAGTCTGCCCCCCGGGTAGTCAGTGCTGCGACCGAAAGAATAGGGAAGCCGCACGCAAACGGCATTTCCGCACACCGTGCGACTCGCGTCTGCGCGTCCAGACCTGCCCCTCGGGGCGGGGACATCGGCGGGACTAAGCGGTGGGACCTTATTTCCCCAACTTATTTTCCCGACAACCCCACCCCACCTAACCGTTCCGCAATCTCAGCGACAATCTCCACCGTCCGATCTATTTCTTCGGCAGTCGTGCCGCGCCCAAGCGTCAGCCGCAGGGCGCTTTTGAGGCGGGCATCGGAGAGGCCCATCGCCGATAGCACATGGCTTGGCTCGATGCTGCCGGACGTGCAGGCCGACCCTGACGAGGCTGACACGCCGGCACGGTCAAGCGACAGCAGCAGCGTCTCGGCGTCAAGGCCCGGCAGGGAAAAGTTCAGGTTGTTTGGCAGGCGATGGGTCGGATGGCCGTTCAGGACAGCGTTCGGAAGATGCGCCAGAATGCCGGCCCAAAGGCGGTCGCGTAAAGCAGTCAGACGAGCGGCTTCGGCGTCGCGTTCGGGCAAAAGACACCGAACGGCTTCGCCGAAACCGGCGATGGCGGCCACGTTTTCCGTTCCCGAACGCCGCTCCCGCTCCTGTCCACCGCCGTGCAGCAGCGGCTCGATAGCAATGCCACTGCGGACGTAAAGCGCCCCTACGCCTTTCGGACCGTAAATCTTGTGGGCGGACAAAGTAATTAAGTCAGCGCCCAACGCACTGGCGGTGACAGGCAGTTGGCCGAAAGTTTGCACAGCGTCCGTGTGCAGAAACGCGCCGCGAGTATGGACAATATCGGCGATTTCTTTGAGCGGCTGGATGGTGCCGACTTCGTTATTCGCGTGCATGACCGAAACGAGAACCGTTTCGTCGGTCAAGGCGTCGGCGACAGACTGCGGCGAGACGGTGCCGAACTCGTCAGCGGGCAGGTAAGTAGCCCGAAAGCCGAGCGTTTCCAAGAACCGGGCAGTCTCGGTGACGGCTTCATGCTCAATCTGCGTCGTAATGAGATGACTGCCGCGCGGCTTGTTCGCCAGCATGACCCCGAACAATGCGGCGTTATCGGACTCGGTGCCGCCGCCGGTAAATGAAATCTCGGCAAACTGGCAGCCGAGGGCCTCTGCGAGAGTGTCGCGGGCCGTGTCTAACGCCCGTTTTGCCTGCTGACCATCGGCGTGAAGAGAGCTGGGATTGCCGAAGCTGTCCGGTGATAGAAACGGTTCCATCCGGGCGCGAACTTCCGGGCGCAGAGGCGTTGTCGCGGCGTAGTCAAGATAAATGCGCGGGTTCATAGGAGTATTGTACCCGAGGGAGAGGTCCCCCCGGCCCCCAATAATGGGGGAGCCAGAAC
>JAYVVR010000189.1:0-5049 GCA_043786835.1 Armatimonadota bacterium
GCGTGATCTCCGGCGGCCCGCGCTCCGGGCAGGCGCTAGATGCGTCCGGGGGCTGGCACGATGCCGGCGACTACTTGAAATTCGTCGAAACCACGAGCTATGTTACGGCGGTCATGCTGTTTGCTTACGACCATCACGCTGCCCATTACGACCGGGCGCTGGCGGGGACGCAGGCTCGCGGGGGCCTGCCGCTGCCGCTCGCTTACGCAAAAGTCGGCCTGGACTGGCTGCTGAAGATGCACCCGCGCCCGGACGAGTTCTATTATCAGGTCGGCGACGATACCGACCACAACTCCTGGCGTCTGCCGGAGCGGGACACGCCGGCCTATGACCCGAAGTGGAAGCCTCGTCCGGTTTTCTCCGGGGTCGGCGCGAACCTCGCGGGCCGGACCGCCGCCGCTCTTGCGATCGCGTCGCGCCTTTACAAGCCGTATGACCGGGCGTTTTCCCGCCGGTGCCTCACTGCTGCAAAATCGGCGTATGCGCTCGGCCTCAAGCACCCGTCGGTCGTGACGACGAAGCCCGCCGACTTTTACCCGGAGACGACCTGGCACGACGACATGGAATGGGGCGCGATTGACCTGTACAAAGCAACCGGCCAGCCGAAGTATCTGAGGCAGGCGCTGGAATTCGCGCATCTTGCCGGCGCCGCCAAGACTTATACCAGTGTCTATAATACGCACACTTTGGCGCACGGAACACTGTATCCGTATGCGCCGAAAGCAGACCAGAAACGGCTTTTGGGTTACCTGCGGGCCGACGCCGAAGCGATTGAAGAGCAGGCGGCGTCGAGCGCTTACGGCTTAGGCACTCCCTACGTCTGGGGTACGGCGGAAGCAGCAACAGGCGCAGCGGTTACCTGCCTCGTGCATGCGCGGCTTTCGGGGGACCGCAAGTACACTGAAATCGCCCGGCGGCAGCGGGACTTCATTCTCGGCTGCAATCCGTTTTCGATCTGCTGCTTGGTAGGAGCGGGGACGACATTTCCGCTGTTCCCGCATCACCAAATCGCCAACTTGAAGAACATCGAGCTGACCGGGGCGGTTGTCGGCGGCCCGGCCGATGCGAAAACTTACCAGGGGCAGCATACCAGCCTGTCGGAGCCGGAGTTTGCGGCCCAGTCGCCCAGCCCGACTCTGATTGGGGACCACGCCGACCAGCTCAGCGTTTATCACGATGTCGTTGAAGATTACGTTACCAATGAGCCGGCGAACGACTACACGGCCAAGTTTCTTCTTCTGACCGCGTATTACCGGAGTGAACCCGACTAATGCATAAAAGCCGCCGGGCAGGACCAAAGCCGCTGTCTGAGTACCGCCGGGTGCAGCGCGAAATTCGGGCCATATTTGACCCGTTCACGGCGAAGCACTGCGCGGCCTGTGTGACGCCCTGCTGTATCAAGCCGACAAAAGTGACGCCGATAGATGTCGCGATTGCAGTCAGCTTGGGGCACGAATTTCCCCACCTCAACGGCACCGACCCCTATGCGCCGTCGGTCTCCTATGCCGGCTCCCGTTTATCTTTGCCGGTACTCAATGCCAGCACCCAAGTCCAAGAGCCATGCGAGTATCTGGACGCCGGCCGCTGCACGTTCCCCGACGACCTGCGCCCATTCGGCTGCACCACGTATGTCTGCGGCCCGATGTACGCACACCTGCCCGAGGACACCCTGCGCCGCCTCCGCCGACTAATTCGTCAGCTCGAAGACGCGCACACGGCAGTTCTGCGCGGCCTGCGCGGCTCAGAAACTGTATAGAAACGATCCAGGCGGACCCCCGGCCCCCAATAATGGGGGAGCAGAAGGGAGACTGTCTTGGTCCGGTTCCCCCATTATTGGGGGCTAGGGGGAGTCTGTATTGCTTTCTACACAGTTTCTCAGGCCAAATGCCGGTCGAAGAATAAGTTTACGGCATTTGCATTTCTTTCGAATATACGCCACAATAAGAAACAGACGAGTGGGCCTTGCTAGTTACAATACCCCCTCTCCCTCATGCTACTTCTTCAGTGGCTGATAAATCGCAGTGACTGCGAATACAATCGCGGCGAGTGTCTGGGCGATGACTCTGAATTTCAGAGCCGTGCGCCAGTTTTCTCGCTTCAAGGGCTTTCCTCTTTTCGGCAGGGTTACAAAGGCAGCCACCTACGGCTGCCTTTGCACCTGCATCCTACCTCTTTGTTCGGCTCGCCCACTTGGTATTCTCCCCTTGACACCCTCTGAGCGATTTTTCGGCTATACTAGGGCATGAATGCTCTTAAATCGCGGGTTTCTGCACTGGCACTGACACTGGGCCTGTCGGTTTCGTTAGCCAGCGCCCAATCTCCAAACCCAAAAACAACAACGCTGCCGAATGGGTGGCATCTGACCCCTGCTGGGACACCGATTGCGCTGCCCGGCGACATGCCCCTCAAGATGCTGTTTAGTCCCGACGGTAAATACCTGCTCGTCAATACCGGTGGTTACCATGACCAGGAAGTGTCGGTGATTGACCCGGCGGCGCTGAAAGTCATGCAAAGCGTAAACTTAGGCAAGGACTGGGCAGGGATGTGCTTCGATACCGAAGGCGACGACCTGTATGTCTCGGGCGGCGGGACCCCGGACGATGAGCTGATGACCGGCGCGGCAAAGCTCGGTGCGCCCCCGGAAATGCTGGATGGGTTTACGCACCCAATCCTGCATTTAGGCTTCGAGAACGGTGTGCTGACACTGAAAAAGCCGATGGACATCCCCGGCCTGCTCGAGACGCCGGCGAAAGCAAAAGACTTTGAAGCAGTGCGGTTTGTCGCGGGGCTTGCGACCGGGCCGGACGAGGCGATTTACGCGGTCAATACGCAGACCGACACTGTTTACAAGCTGGCCGGCAAGCCGCGCACGGTCGCGGCGTCGGCGAGTGTCGGCTACCGGCCCTATTCGGCTGCGATGTCGCCTGACGGGCGGACCGTGGCCGTCTCGAACTGGGGCGGGCGCTCGGTCAGCTTTTTGCGGGCAAGTGATTTAAAAGAGACCGTGCGCGTTACCGTCGGCAGCCATCCGAACGAGCTTGTTTGGGCCAAAGACGGGCGGCTGTTTGTGGCAAACTCGGGTTCCAACAGTGTCAGCGTGCTTTTAAGAAACTCGGTGCGAGAGACGATAAAGACGTCGCTGTCACCGGACGATTTGGTCGGTTCCACTCCCGATGCACTGGCGGTTTCGCCCGACGGCAAGAGGCTGTATGTGGCGAACGCCGACAACAACGATGTTGGCGTCGTTGACATTTCGGATGCCAAAGAGTCGCGAGTGCTGGGCTTTATCCCGACAGGCTGGTATCCGTCGGCGCTGGCGATTGCGCCGGATGGCCGGACACTCTATATCGGCACCGGCAAGGGCCTGGGGTTCCGGGCTAATCCCAAGGCGACCAACGCGTACACGGAAACGATCGGCAGGAAGTTTGATTACATCGGCGGCATTCTCAGCGGCACCGTATCTGCCGTGCGTTTGCCCGACGCGGCGGGGTTGAAAGCCTACACGCAGCAAGTGTACGCGAATACGCCTAAGCCGTTAGGCCAAATCAATGTCAATGGGGACAGAATACCGCCCGCTATGACAGCTCTAGCAGCAATGAGCCACATTAAGCACGTCGTCTATATTATCCGCGAGAACCGCACCTACGACCAAGTATTCGGAGACATCAAAGCAGGCAACGGTGACCCGAGTTTAGTCTTGTTCGGGCAGGCTGTGACGCCGAACGCCCACGCGCTGGCGTCCCATTATGTTTTGCTCGACAATCTTTACTGCAACGGCGAAGTCTCCGAAGACGGACATAAATGGTGCGACGCCGCTTACGCGACTGATTTCACCGAACGTGCCTGGCCGAACTCGTACAGCGGGCGCGGCGAGCCGGACGCCGACGACCGCCTGACCGAGTCCCCCGCCGGGTACCTATGGGACCTTTGCGCGAAGCATGGGGTGACGTTCCAAAGCTACGGCGAAGAAGCGGACTTCACAGCGACGCCGAACTCCCCGCCGGTCTTTACCGGGCAGAGCGGCCTCAAAGGCCATGCGTCCGCCGCCTGGGCCGCGCTCTCGTTCGATCGCCACGACACGGAACGCTCGGCGCTGTTTTTGAGCGACCTGCACAAAGCCGAGCGGACCGGGAACTGGCCGCAGTTTACCGTCATGTCGCTCGGCGAGGACCACACGCAGGGATTGAAAGCGGGAAAATACACGCCGGTCGCCCATGTCGCAGCGAACGACCAGGCGCTCGGGCAGATTGTCGAAGGCATCAGCAGATCACGCTTTTGGAAAGACACGGCGATTTTTGTGATTGAAGATGACGCCCAAAACGGCCCCGACCATGTAGACGCACACCGGACAGTCGGCTTGGTGATCTCGCCGTATGTCAAGCGCGGCGCACTCGACAGCACTCAGTATACGACCGCTTCGATGGTGCGAACAATGGAGCTGATACTCGGCCTGCCGCCGATGACCCAGTACGACCAGAACGCAACTCCACTGCTGACTTGCTTTACGCCGTCAGCCGACATGACCGCCTATGCAAACTTAAAGCCATTGGTGGATTTGGAAGCGCGAAACCCAGCAACAGGCAACGGCGCGACGGCATCGGCAAAGCTGAATCTGTCGGGTGTAGACCGGGCCGACCCGGATGCGCTGAACGCGATTTTATGGGCCTCTCTGAAACCCGGCGTCAAGATGCCCGCTCCAGTGCGGAGTGCCCGGCTGGTACGCTGAGATATCTGGTACGCTGAGATATTTTGGAGGCTGTTATCGCCTCTGCGAATGTTTGAGGGCAGCGTTCACACAGCTCATCTCGCCGGCAATCGTTCCAAAAGCCGCAGGAGTTGGCCACGGAGAGAAGCCTCTGCTTGTGCAGGAAAGGCGAACTTGACTTCGGTGAGTTCCGGGTCGGAGCCAAGCACGGTAAACGCGCTGTAAAGTTCTTTCTCTTTGACCTCCAGAACAGGCTCTTGAGGGGCGTCGGCAAATTCTCGGTTTGTAGTTGGGCACTCATAGTGCCTGAAAGACACCATATTTTGGTTGTTTCCCGGCGATAG
>JAYVVR010000190.1:0-13686 GCA_043786835.1 Armatimonadota bacterium
CAAATATCATAATATACTTCCACGCGCACAAATGTTACACGTTCGTCAAAGACCTTCCTGAGCGCGAGCGGCTTGCAAGTCGCTCTTGTTGCTTAACCCGTCGCTGCTGATTTCTTCGTCCTTCGGCGTAGCTCAGTTGCTGCCGCACTGCTTCTTGTTGTATCTTTTCGGCGACCCTGCGCAGCGTCGTATGCCCAAGTTCAAGCTGTTTCCAGTCTTTTACGTTGTTTCGGCGCGGCGGCTCAAAATAGCGGCCAACAAAAACAAGAGGGCTTTCGCATTCCGCGCAAGTCAAGCCAGGGTCAATTCGTGCGACTTCCGGGTAGCGAAAGCGCGGCATAATTTTTCGCACCATCTTTCGACACCGAAAGCAGGCAAAGCGAAATTGTGCAGTTGACGGTACGGTTGGCATTCGATGTACCCTGCCCTGAACGGCAGGGCTTTGAAGTGCAATTCCCCGCCTTCGCGGGCATCGGATACTGTGAAGTCTTTGCCCACGAAGGTGGGGAATTGCCTTTTGAAGCACGGGGGTTCAGCCCCGTGTTCCTCCGTATCTCCCCCTTCGCTTATCTCTCTCACCCCGGCGGCAGCACCGGCTCCCGGTCTGCCAGTTTCCACGCGCCCGTCGCAAACTGCGAGGCCACCCAAGCTCCCAGCGTTCCAAACGCCAGCGCGACGAGTGGACTGTGCAAAAAGTAATGGATCGCGCCGCTGTGAACGGCTTCCGGTGATACCAGCGGGATGCGCCAAAACGGATGCACGAAGCCAACGAGGCAAAACAGGCCGAACGCGGCGGCGGCGACATTAAGGCCCTCCCGGCGGGCAGTGAAACCGATGGGCAGACCGCCGAAGAGCGATGGCAGCAGCAAGGTCAAAAGCGCCGCCGAGCCGTCGTACAGAGCGTCGCTCTCAAAGACCGTACCGTTGAGCCAGGCGACGCCGAGAGCGTTCAGCAGCAGGGTCAGCGCAAGGCCGGATGCACCGGCGAGAAGCCAGCGAAGGGGCGGCTTCACCCGGCGTCCCCTTCCATAACCAACACCTGTGACCCCGATGGCCCCTTCGTGACTTCAATCCGGTTCGCAAACGCATCTTTTAGCTCGTCAATGTGCGTAATCACGATGATGCGCTTGAAATCGTCTTTGATGGCATTGAGGCACTCAATCAGCTTTTCGCGGCCTTTGGCGTCCTGCGAGCCAAAGCCCTCATCAATAATCAATGTCTGCAAGCTTGCGCCGGCCCGGTGGGCGAGAAGCTTGGACAGCGCAATCCGCAGGGCGAACGCGGCCCGAAAGCCTTCGCCGCCGGAATACATCTCTAAAGGCCGAGTCCCCAAATTGTCGCTGACTTTAATGTCTAAAGTCTCAATCGGCGTGTCTTTTTTCGACTTGGCTTCTTTCAGCGTCTCGAAGTACAAAGACATATCGCCGTCAGTGAGCCGTTCCAGCAATCTGTTGGTCTCATCGGCAAGCTCTGGAATCGCGTTTTCAATAATCAGGGCCTGAACGCCGCGCTTGCCGAACGCCCGCGTAAGCTGTTCATGGACTTCCTGATCATACTTCGCATCGGCAAGGCGCTTGGCTTTATCGGTGCGAACGGCTTTCTGCTCTTCTAGACGGGTCAAAGTCTGCTCACGCCGTCCGATATCCTGCGAAACCGCTTGCTCTTCCAGGCTACGCGCGGCTTCCTGTTCTTTGATCTGCTGCCTGGCCGCTTCCAGCTTCGCGATCTCCGTACCGACATCTGCGAGCGTTGCGAGCTGTTTTCGTGCTGTGTCCTGGTTCGCTTGCCGTGAACGCAGGGCAGTCTCCCCGCGCTCAATGCCGGCTTCGGCAGTGGTCAGCGTGACCGCGGCGTGTTCTAGCTGAATGTGCAGGCGCTCGGACGGTTCCAGCATGGCGATCTCGGCTTTGACCGCCGCGTAATCAGTCTCAACATGGGCGAGTTTTTGAAGCGCGGCTTCATACTTCGCGATATTAGCCCGGACTTCCGGAGCAAAGTCTGCGTCCGCCGACACTTTCTCGGCGTCACTGCGGACAAGCAGCAGGTTCGGCAGGGTCCGACGCGTCGCTTCCTGTTCCAGCAGCAGCTGATCTACTTGCGCGAGCTGTATCCGGTCGTCTTTTGCCGCGCGGACTTCGGCTTCTAAGGCCCGGAGTTCGTTTTCACATTTTCCGATTTCAAGCTTTAAACGGGCCGCATCGGTCTTGATTTCTTTCTGCTTGCCCTGGGCCAGCGACAGCGCGTAATCATAATTCGCCTGGATGCCCTCGACTTTTGCTGGCGGCAGCTCGGACGCACACACATCGCATTGCCCCTGCTGACTTGCCAGCGCTTCGCTCTTGCGTTTCCAGTCGCGGACTTCGTAGTCTAAAGCCGCGCTCTGCTCACGCAGACGGCTAAACTGCTCGTTCCAGTCGGCGAGTGCTTCCCGAAGCGGCCCGATCTGGGCTTCGCTTTTGTCTGCCGCCGCAACGCGTGGGGTCAGAGCATCACGCTGAACGACCAGCACTTCGTAATCTTTGACCTTTGCCAATGCCTGCTCATGGTCGGAAACGGCCCGTTCCAGCCGCCGCTGGACTTCGTTTTCCGCCGCCATCAGCTCTTTATCGGCGACCGCCAGCATCTGCTCGCCGCGCCGCAGCTTGTCGAAATCGGCATCAAGCTCAGTGAACCGCGCCCGTGCCTTCGCCAAGCCTGCAAAGTTTGCGTTGATTTCGTCGCGCCGGGACAGCAGCGCCCGTGCGGTCTCCAGCGCCGCTTTATGCCCGGCAAGCTCCGCCGTCCCTTCCCGGATTTCTTTATCCCATTCGGCGATCTGCTTTGTCAGCGACGCTGCGATCTCCGCCTGGTTTTTGAGTTGGCTCTGCCGGTCTTTGTTCGCTTCCCACTCCGCCCGAAGCTCACGGTTTCGCTCTTGCAGCGCTTCCAGGCGAATATGAAGCCCCGCAAGCTGTTCACGCAACGCCATTTCGCCGCTGAGTTCGGCGTCAATCCCGCTGATGTCGCGCTCCAAATCGGTCGCGTCCGCCTGAGCCGACTTCGCCCGGTCGCGGGCTTTGGCTTCGAGCTGGTCGTAGCGCGACAAGTCTAAAATATCGGCGAGAATTTCTTTGCGCTTACCCGGCGTCTGCTTCACAAACTGGTCGGCCTGCCCCTGCCGCAGATAGGCGGAGTTCAGAAACGTATCATACGACATTCGTAAGAGTTTCTGGATCGCCGCTTCCGTATCCCGGTCGGTATTGCCTGTCAGCGGGTGCCAGCCGATGCCCAGCCCTTGATCTGGCGTTTCCCCTTGAAGCTGCCACAGATTGCCGCTGGCCTTTTTAGAACGCTTCCGCACGACACGGTAGCGCTGCCCGTTCATCTCAAATGTAAAATGAACGCTCATTTCGTCCGCGCCGATACGCACCAGATCATCGTGCTTGTTCTTGCCCGCCCGGCTTTCGCCCCACAGTGACCAGGTCATCGCGTCGAGCAGAGCGCTTTTGCCGTGCCCATTTTCGCCGGACAGGCAAAGAGTGTGCATCCCGGAAAAGTCAATCGCGGGAACATCCGCGCCATACGACATAAAGTTTTTGAGTTCAAGACGAATGGGAATCATTTCATGCCTAGTATACCTGAAAAGCGCGTGTCAGCGAATGGCAGCGAGTGCGAGTGAGGTACAATCGCGGTATGAGTGCCACCGACAGCGAAATCATAAACCAAAGAATAAACGCTTGGGGAAAGGATGTCCGTGCCGTCATCGCCCGTGAGTTCTCGGCAAGCCGCATGAACGCGACAAAGTGGCGTGAGATGGCCGAGGCACTATCTGACATGTGCCTGAGTTACCGATTTGAGTGGGTTCATGATCCTGGAGTGTCAGAATGGATGAGCATTTGGATACCCTACCCTGGCTCAGTTTATTTTGATACCGGCCCAGCAGGACCGTTTAAGACGTTCGTAATCGAGTGGCTAGAAATTGATCCTCGCCATCAGTGGGGTGAAAAGGGCGCCGTAGTGGAGCAAGACAGTTCAGCAGAGATTGAGCGGCGGCTACAGGAAATCAACGTGCCATATGAATGGGTCGAGGGCAACATTCGCATTATTGGCTATGTGCGGAATGGGTAGAAACCATGCGTTCTTAGACCATGCGTTGAAACGCACGGCTACACAGCGAAGACGCTACGAAGTACCGCTTCGCGGGACTAACACCAAATTGTTCCGAACCCCGCGAAGCGGGCGTTTTGTGGCGTCTGCGCCGGGTAGCCGTGCGTTTCAACGCATGGTCCGAGAACACATGGTCTAATCTTCTGTCACTACGATTGTGGGATTGGTGGCGACCGGAGTGACTGCCGAAAAGATTTTGCAGGCGTATCCGTATCTGAAAGCGGAAGACATCCCGGCGGCGTTGGGATATACAGGCTGCGACGCCACAGTGCCCCGCCATGAATGGCAGGTCTGAAGGCGCGGACGCCAACCGCCCTGCGGGCGTAAGACAGACGAGATTGCGAATAGCGACATTTTCGGTCGCAGACCGATTGGCCGAAGGCCCACAGACCTGCCATTCATGGCGGGGCTAACGCGGCGGGCCAACCACAAAAAAGCAGACCCCCGTTCGGAGGTCTGCTTCTTTTTCAATTGACCTACTTCGGCGTGAACGAGGTTCCGCAACCGCAGCTTTTCTGGACATTGGGATTCAGGTACTTCCAGCCGCCTTCCAACAGGTTTGCGGTGCTGTAGTCCAGCGTCATGCCGGAAATGAACTGGGCGCTCTTTGGGTCTACCATGACTGTCAGACCATCTACTTCGTAGACAGTATCAGTGTCACGCGGGGCGGGTTCCAGACCGAGAATGTAGGACAAGCCGGAGCAGCCGCCGCCTTTAACGCCAACCCGCAGCTTCAAAGTGTCGTCGCCCTTTTTGGCGATCAAGTGACGCACCTGGGCGACGGCAGACGGGGTCAGCGTGACCGGGTACTGTGCTGTTTCGGTGATAGGTTCTAATAGGGTTGCAGTGCTGCTCATAAGTTGTTCCCTGCGGTCGGAGCGAGGAAGTAAACTTCACTCGCTAGTTATAGTCGTCCTTCGGACGAAGAAGCCTGACGTGTACTTGTCTTGTGTACGAAGTACAATTTTAACAGCGAGTGAAGTTTACTTCCTCGCTCCCTAACTCCTCCTAGAAAAACCCAAGCTCTAGCTTGGCTTCTTCGCTCATGCGGTCCATACTCCACGCAGGCTCCCAAACAAGCTCGACAGTGACATCGGCGACGCCGGTGACTTCGCGGACTTTCTGCTCGACCTGACCAGGCAGAATACCAGCGACGGGGCAGGCAGGAGAAGTCAAAGTCATTTCGATGTCTACGACGCCGTATTCGTCTACATGAACGTCGTAGATGAGGCCCAAATCATAAATGTTGACGGGAATCTCCGGGTCGTAAACTTCCCGCAAGGCTTCTAAAATATCGGCTTCTACCATCAAGGGATAGATTTTTGTGTCTGTAATTGCCGGTGGCATAAGTTAGGAGTTCTCTTCTTTCAGGGCCGAGGCCGCTTCCTGCTTCATGCGCCCAATCACGGACAGCAGACCGTTCGAGCGTGACGACGAGATATGCTTGCTCATGCCGATCCGCTCGATAAAGTCCGGCGGCGTCTTTGCGATCTCTTCCGGGGTCCGGCCTGAGTAAAGGCGCACGGCGAGGGCAATCAGGCCCTTCGGAATAGCGGCGTTACTGTCGGCGTCGAAGTGCAAACGGTTCCCCTGCTTGTCAGTATGTACCCAAACTTGCGCCTGACAGCCTTTGACAATATATTCTTCCGTGTGAAACGCCGGCGGCATCGGCGGAAGCTTACGGCCTAAATCTATAATATAGGAATTCCGCATATCGCCGTCGTCGCCGAACAGCTCGAACTCCTCGACAATCTCATCTTGTGCCTCGTCTATTGTCATTTGTGCGGTCATCCAAACATCTTCCGTACTCGGGCCAATCCCATAACCAAAGTGTCAATTTCCTCGCGTGTGTTATAAAGTGCTAAAGACGCGCGGGCGGTCGCGGACACGCCCAGGCGCTGCAAAACCGGATGGGCACAGTGCTGGCCGGTGCGAATGGCAATGCCCTGTTCATCCAAGAGCGAACCAATGTCGTAAGGGTGAATGTCTCCCATCGTGAACGAGAACACGCTGGCCTTGTTTCGCGCCATGCCGACCATCCGCAGTCCCGGAACTGCCGAGAGCGCCTCGGTGCCGTAAGCAGTCATCTCATGCTCATAAGCCGCGATCTTGTCCATACCTAAGTTCGTCAAGTAATCGATCGCGACGCCGAGCCCAATCGCGCCTTCGATATGCGGCGTTCCCGCCTCGAACTTGTAGGGAATCTCGTTATACGTCGTACCTTCGGTGAACGAGACGGTGTCAATCATATCGCCCCCACCCTGCCAGGGCGGCATGGCCTCTAGGAAGCTGCGCTTTCCATAAAGAACACCGATGCCGGTTGGACCATAGAGCTTGTGACCTGAAAACACCAGGAAGTCGGCGTCAAGTTCCTGCACGTCAATCGGCATATGGTAGATGGATTGAGCCGCGTCCACCAGCACCGGAATGCCCCGTGCATGGGCGAGGGCGATCACGTCTTTGACCGGGTTCACCGTACCAAGTGCGTTCGACATATGGCAGATGCCGACGAACTTTGTCCGGTCATTTAAGAGCGCCGCATACTCGTCCATCAGCAGCTCGCCGGCGTCGTTGATGGGTATCACCCGAAGGCGAGCGCCCTTCTCGGCGCACAACATCTGCCACGGAATGATATTGCAGTGATGCTCCATCTCCGAGACAAGTATCTCGTCGCCTTCTTTGATGTTCTGCCGCCCCCACGTCTGCGCCACTAAGTTGACGCTCTCGGTGGCGTTGCGCGTGTAGATGATTTCATGCGCGTCCGCGGCATTCAAGAAATTCTTAATCTTGACCCGCGCGCCTTCATAACCTCGCGTCGCAAGCTCACTCAGAAGATGCGTCGAGCGGTGGATATTCGAGTTGTAATCCCGGTAATAATCGGTGACCGCATCAATAACCATCTGCGGCTTCTGCGTCGTGGCCGCGTTATCGAGATACACCAAAGGCTTGCCGTTGACTTCCCGGCTTAAAATCGGGAAGTCGGCACGGATTGCTTTAACGTCGTAGGCGTCTGTCATGGTTATGTTTTCTAAAACTATGGGCCAGAGCGAGGAAGTAAACTTCACTCGCTGAAAGTAACGTCCTTCGGACAGCAAGAAACTTTATGTTGAGCACTCTTTTGTACGAAGTACAATTTTAACTAGCGAGTGAAGTTTACTTCCTCGTCATAACGGCTTCTCAGGCAAGCCCATCTCAACTTCCAACCGCTTCACGATGTCAAAACACTCTCTGAAGTCCAGGCCGCTCTCATACTGCAGGAGCTTCATTGCCTGCCCGCGATGGCCGAGGCAGGCTTCACGCCTTATGGTATCGGAAACGTCTTTACACTCAATGCCAAGATGGTCCGAGATTATATTGACGTGCCGCTCCAAACGGATCAGGCTGTAACAAGCTGCCATGTCCCCGCTTCGTCACTCTGCCCCGCCGAAGAACAACATCATTGCGCCTGCAATCTCACGGCAGTATGCTTCAGAAGCATCGTCGGTCGAAAACACAAAGTCGCCCACAGCTGGCAGCTCCTTCGAGATCAATGGCTTAAAGCGCGATTCCCTGCAAGGCACGGTCGGCCAACAGCACTTGGTCGAGCTGGGCGCGGATAGCGTCTATTTTGATGCGGCTGACAATGTCGCTGGCGAAGGCATACGTCAGCAGGGCACGGGCGTTGTCTTTCGAGATGCCGCGAGCACGCAGATAGAACAGGGCTTCGTCGGATAACTGACCAATAGTCGCGCCGTGCGTACATTTCACGTCGTCCGCGAAGATTTCAAGCTGCGGCTTGGTATCAATCTGGGCCGTCGGCGACAGCAGAAGCGTCTGGTTTGTCTGCTTGGCGTCGGTCTTCTGGGCATCTTCGCGGACGAAAATCTTGCCATTGAAGACGCCCCGCGAATGGCCGTCCAGAATGCCTTTGTAGATCTCGTGCGAGTTGCAGTGCGGCATCGCATGATCAATCTCGGTGTGGTTATCAATAATCTGGCGATCATTGCCGAGGTAGACACCGTTCAGCGTACACTCGATACCCTCGCCGCCGAGGTAAGCGTTAGCATCATTTCGGACCAGCAAACCGCCGAGGCCGACAGAGTGCGACGAGAAGTTTGTTGAACGCGCAAGCTGCAGCTGCATGGTCGCGACATGGAAGGCTTTGCGGCTTTCGCGCTGGACTTTGTAATGGTCAATGACGACATTTTCAGCGGCCGTGATTTCGGTGACGGCATTCGTGAAGTAGACCGTATCGGCAGTCCCCGAATAGCTCTCGACAACCGTTGCCTGGGAGTTCGCTTCGGCGATAATCAGCGTACGTGGATGCGAGACCGTTGGACCAGCATTCGGCGTGGATAGGAATAGCAGATGGATCGGCTCTTTGACGACTGTGTTGCGCTCAAGATGCACGAATGCACCGTCCTCAAGTGCCGCCGTGTTGAGCGCCACAAATGCCTGGGTCGTGAACTTCGCCCAGCGGCCAAGCTGTGCTTCGATCATCTCCGGGGACGCTTCCATAGCCGCCGAGAGCGTGCTGACAGTCACACCCGCCGGGAACTCCTGGCTTGACAGATCAGGCTGAAAATGGCCGTTGACAAAGACAAGCTGAGTCCCGCCCATGCCCTCATAGGTGTAACCCGAGAGCGTCTCGGCAGTCATTGCGCTGTCGGTTTTGCCCGCAAGCGTGAACGGCGTCTCAGCAATCGGCGAGACGTTCGTGAAGCGCCATTCTTCGTTACGCCGGGTCGGAAAACCGACCTCGCCGAAGCGCAGCGCTGCCGACTGGCGCAGGTTTAAAAGCCACTGGGGGCCAGGCGTTTCACTGCCGCTGTTGCTGCCAGTGAAGTCGCGCAGGTAGCTGTTTTCAGTTGTGATAAGCGTCTCTGTCGCCATTACGCAGCCACCAATTCTTTTTCTTCCAGCCAGGCATAGCCTTGGGCTTCCAGCTCTAACGCCAGCTCTTTGCCGCCAGACTTGACAATCTTGCCACCTGATAAGACATGAACAAAATCTGGGACAATATAGTTCAGCAGCCGCTGGTAATGCGTGACCACGATGACGGCCCGGTCGGGGCTGCGAAGGGCATTGACACCGTCGGCAACCACTTTGAGCGCATCAATATCAAGTCCCGAATCAGTCTCGTCTAAAATTGCCAGTTTCGGGTCAAGCACAGCCATTTGGAAGATCTCGTTCCGCTTCTTTTCGCCGCCCGAAAAGCCTTCGTTGACGGGCCGATTCAGCAGGCTGGGATCAATATGCAGGACTTTCATCTTCTCACGGACCAGCTTCAAGAACTGGGCAGCATCCAGTTCTTCCTCGCCTCGGGAGCGGCGGATCGAGTTCAGCGCGGCTTTGAGGAAGTAAGTGTTGTTCACACCCGGTATCTCGACCGGGTACTGAAATGCCAAAAACAGACCTGCCTGCGCCCGCTCTTCCGGCTCCAGCTCAAGTAAATCTTTGCCTTCAAACTGCACGTTCCCGCCGGTTACTTCGTAGGCATCCCGCCCGGATAAAACGCCAGCAAGGGTGCTTTTCCCAGAGCCGTTCGGCCCCATGATCGCATGCACTTCGCCGGCGTTTACCGCCAGGTTAATGCCCTTCAAAATCTCTTTTTCTGCGACCCGCGCATGCAGGTCTGTCACTTCCAGTAATGCCATAATCTTCTGCTCTCTTCAATTGTTCTAAGAAACTTTGCCTTCGCCAACGACAATCTTGATCTCGCGCGGGTGACCATTTTCGGTTTTGCCCTGCCAGTGGTAATCTTTGCCGTCATGCCGCCCGCCGTGCGCGTGCATCGTGACGCCTTCGCCGTTGCTCTTTTTGACCAGCTCTTCGGCCTTGACTTGAGCTTCCTGCTCCGTGTGCACCGTGACATCATCATGCTCCGGCCAGCCCTTGATCTCAATCACATACTTATTTGCCATTGTATTTCCTCCTATTTTTTTGCTTCAATTATCGTCGGCTCAAAGAAGCTGTGAACTTGGCCGTGTTGTGACGCACACGCCAAGCAGTTCTATGCGCCTTTCTCACTTCTTCAGCACTAAACGCTCCTGTTACTGCTGTCCAAGCGTCGACGAAGGTATCGCTGAATGGATATTACGGATTTCTCGTGAATGTCTGGCCTTGACCAGGCATTCTCGGTACAAGGCTGCATAATTGAAGAGTGTCTGACCTGTTGCCTACAGCAATCCTGTTTAAGTTGCCTGCTCCGCAGAGCAGGCATTTGGGAAGCTAGCCTTCGTACCCTTGATTGCTCATGGCTAGCCGACGCTGCCTTCGAGACTGACACCGAGGAGCTTCTGGGCTTCGACGGCGAACTCCATCGGCAGCTCGCGGAAGACTTCTTTGCAGAAACCGTTGACGATCATACTCACCGCATCCTCGGTGGAAATGCCGCGCTGGTTGCAGTAGAAAATCTGGTCCTCGCCGATCTTTGACGTGGACGCCTCATGCTCGACAGTCGCGGTCGGGTTCTTGACCTCGATGTACGGGAACGTATGCGCTCCGCAGCGATCGCCAAGAAGCAGCGAATCACACTGAGAGTAGTTGCGAGCGTTCTCCGCGCCGGGATTGATCTTGACTAATCCCCGGTAGGTGTTCTGACCGCGTCCCGCCGAAATACCCTTCGAGACAATCGTCGAGCGCGTGTTCTTGCCGAGATGAATCATCTTCGTACCGGTGTCCGCCTGCTGCATATTGTTTGTTAGCGCCACTGAGTAAAACTCGCCGACGGAATTATCGCCCTGCAGGATGCACGATGGGTACTTCCACGTAATCGCCGAGCCGGTCTCAACCTGTGTCCACGAAATCTTGGCATTGTCACCCTTGCAGATGCCGCGCTTGGTAACGAAGTTATAGATGCCGCCGTTGCCGTCCTTGTCGCCGGGATACCAGTTCTGGACCGTCGAATACTTGATGGTCGCGTCCTTCATCGCGACAAGCTCAACGCATGCCGCATGAAGCTGGTTCTCATCGCGCATCGGCGCGGTGCAGCCTTCGAGGTACGACACATAACCGCCCTCGTCGCAGATAATCAGTGTCCGCTCGAACTGGCCGGTATTCGCGGCGTTAATTCGGAAATAAGTGGACAACTCCATCGGGCAGCGAACACCCTTCGGAATGTAGCAGAACGAGCCGTCGGTAAAGACCGCTGAGTTCAGGGTTGCGAAGTAGTTGTCCGAGTACGGGATGACCGAGCCGAGATACTCACGCACAAGCTCCGGATGATCGGTGACGGCCTCGGAGAATGAGCAGAAGATAATCCCCTGCCGGGCCAGCTCGCCCTTGAACGTCGTGGTGACCGAAACGCTGTCAAAGACGGCGTCTACGGCGACATTCGAGAGCCGCTGCTGCTCGGCCAGCGAAATGCCAAGCTTGTTGAACATTTCCAGCATCTCGGGGTCCACTTCGTCAAGTGAGTTTAGGACTTTCTTCGGCTTCGGGGCGGAGAAGTAGGCGATCTTCTGGTAATCCACGGGCTTGACCGAGACATTGTGCCAGAGTGGGTCACTCATGGTCAGCCAGAGCTTGTAGGCTTTGAGGCGGAACTCCAGCAGCCATTCCGGCTCATTCTTCTTGGCAGAGATGGTCCGAATCACGTCTTCGCTAAGGCCGACGGGGATCGTGTCGCTCTCGATTTCGCTGACGAAGCCATATTTGTATTCTTTGCTTGCAAACTCTTCAATTGTGTCTGTTGCTGCGCTCATAGGGGTTACTCGCCGTTCTAAGTCGTTGTCAGTCTGGATAAAAGCCGGAGTTTCCGACTTCTTTAGTCGGATATAGTCTACCTCTATTAACACCAGTTTGTCAATTCCGTTCCCAGCCTCCGCCCCCGACGAATTACCGATGGCAAAGTTACCGGATTCCCGGAAATCGGTGGCTTTTCCCTCTTGAACCCGCTGATTTCCCCGAAGATAAGAGCATTACTTTAGGGAGACTGCCGAAATGCTTGGGTCACTTTTGCTGGCGGGATTAGTTTGGGCAAGTGCGAACACTGCGCCGCTGTCGCCGGTGGCGCTGCCGTCGGCTCCGGCACACGCCGCTGCCGTGGTTCGTACCCTGCCGATGGTCAAAGTGGCGGCGTTTATGGAAGAGATGACTCCCTCTCAGGAGCTAGGGCTTGTTGCGCTTGTCAATGCCGAGCGGACACAGCGCGGCCTGTCGGAGCTGTCACTCGACCCGATGCTGACGGAGACGGCTCGCGCTCATTCGGAAGAGATGTGTACGGCGGACTACTTCGACCACCAGTCTCCTACCCCCGGCATAGCGTCCCCGATGGACCGATATTTAAGCGCATCCAGGGAGATTGGTCTGCCGCAGCCGGAATACCTGCTGGTGGGCGAGAACATTTTCTATTGCAGCGTCAGCAGTGACATTTACAATGTAGACTACGCCCACCGAGCGCTGATGGCAAGCCCCGGCCACCGGGCGAACATTTTAGAGCCGCGTTTCGCCAAAATCGGGGTCGGCATTTATCGCAGCGCCAAAGGGGAGTTCTGGGTCACGGAAATGTTCAGCCGGGACCGGACGCCGTAGGATTCCCCCCAGCCCCCAATAATGGGGGAGCAATACAGGAAAGCCCTCTTATCTTAATCTCTGGCTCCCCCATTATTGGGGGCTGGGGGGAATCCTATCCCCCAAGCGCCGCGCCGACAATCGCCTGTGCTTCTTCCTGAATACGCTTTAGGTGGTCGGGGCCGACAAAACTTTCCGCATAGATTTTGTAGACCGGCTCCGTACCGGAAGGCCGCGCCGCGAACCAGCCATTTTCAGTCGTCACTTTGAGGCCGCCAATCGGGGCATCGTTGCCGGGGGCGCGGGTCAGACGCGCCGTAATCGGGTCGCCGGCGAGTGTTTCTGCCGAGACCTGTTCGGGCGAGAGATTGGACAGCGTCTTTTGCTGGGCGGCCGTTGCCGGCGCGTCCATGCGTTCGTAGAGCGGGCTGCCGAACTTTGCTTCCAAGTCTTTGTAATGCTCGCCGGGATCGCGGCCTGTTTTGGCGGTGATCTCTGCTGCGAGCAGGTCCATAATGATCCCGTCTTTGTCGGTAGTCCAAACGCTGCCGTCTTTTCGCAGGAACGACGCCCCCGCGCTTTCTTCTCCGCCGAACCCGTAGCTCCCGCTCAATAACCCGTCTACAAACCACTTGAAGCCGACCGGCACTTCGGAAAGCGTTCGCCCGAGCGACTGGGCAACCCGGTTAATCATGGCGCTCGACACCAAAGTCTTGCCGACGGCGGCGGACACAGGCCAATTCGGTCGGTTCTGGAACAAGTAATTGATGGCAACAGCGAGATAGTGGTTCGGGTTCATCAGCCCAACGCTTGGGGTAACGATGCCGTGCCGGTCGGCATCGGGGTCGTTGCCGAACGCGATGTCATACTTATCTTTCAGGCCAATCAAAGACGCCATGGCGAACGGCGACGAGCAATCCATTCGAATCTTGCCGTCTTTGTCTACGGTCATAAAGCCGAATGTCGGGTCAACGTATTTGTTGACGACTTCGATATTCAGCCCGTAAGTCTCGGCAATCGGTTCCCAGTACGCAAGTGACGCCCCGC
>JAYVVR010000191.1:0-5021 GCA_043786835.1 Armatimonadota bacterium
GCCGCCTTCTAAACTCAGACAAACCACCCCGGCAAACCCGACGCCGAGACCCAAACACTCGCGCTTGGTCGGCCACTCGCCCCATAGCCCCGCAAACAGTGACGCCCACAGCGGCACAGTCGCCGCCCCGAGAGCCGCGAGGCCCGACGACACCCCGAGATGCTCCGCCATGACCACCCCGCCGTTGCCTCCGCCGAGCAGCAGCACCCCAACAAGCGCCGCCCCACCCCACTGCCGCTTGGCCGGCCACGCCGTCCCCTGCCCCCGCAGCAGCAGCAGTATCGCGCCGCCTGCCAGCAGAAACCGACTGCCCGCCATCAGAAACGGCGGCAGGCCTTCTAAAGCAATCCGCATCCCAAGAAACGTGGACCCCCAAATGATGTAAGTGGCGAACAGCGCCAGCCCAATTCTCAGCGCGTCTTTGTCGGTTTCTCCAGTTTGCTTTTCTTTTGCCGCTTGTGTCAGTGCGATAACAGCGTTCTCGTTTCGTACAGAGTTTCACCTATGATACCCGAGACGGCGGTTTCTAGTATAAAGGGTCGGTCTGTTGAAGAGCGGTTGTCTGTCCTCGCACATATGAGACACCCAGCCTTGTCATTCTTATGTCCGCGCAGGCGGACAATCGCCTTTCAACAGACCCGGATTTCTAATCCGGGTCCTTTCGGGAAATGCCATTTTAGAGAACACACCGGGTTACGCAGTGGGCTTATTCTACTGAATAGAAAGCCGAGCAGACCCCTAACCCCCAATAATGGGGGAACCGGACTACGGACGCGAGGCCTTTTGACCACGGACGCGAGGCCTCTTTATTCCTATCTTGCTCCCCCATTATTGGGGGCTGGGGGGACGGTGAACTGGGGGGACGGTGAAATCGTTGCTACACAGTCTCTTAGGTATAATAAGCGGATTTAACGGCCGCGTCGGCAACCGAATAACGTATAAAAATCACGTGAACTAAGGCAAAAGCTGTTTGCTCAGCGCCCGCAGTTCTGGTTGGTCTCGGCTGCCGAGCGGCCAATAATTTTCGCCCTGGTACCCGTTCCAAACGTAGCCGGACCGGAAAGGCTTGAACGATAGAAGCGGCCCGAGAGCTTCTGCCAGCGATTCGCCTAAAACACAGGTGAAAGGGCAAAAACGGGAGCCGTCCGAGTTTAAGGAAAGGAAGTCAGCGAGTTCGGCGGCGGGGCAGCAAGGGTTAAACCCGGTATAGGCAAAGAGGAAGTTGGGGGCACTCAGGAGACGGTGGTAAAAGCGGATGCCACATTCGGTGGCTTCCAGGGCATATTCGAGGGTGCAGATACCCCAATGGTCGAGCTGATCTGACCAAACATAAACTTCCTAAGTTTCAAGATCAGCTTTCTCGATGTTGCTTTTCCAGAAAACTTCACGCCCCCAGGGCAGCAAAAAAGATTGGCCGGCGAAATGCGCGGCCTGCCGGTCAGCTTGTTCTTTGGTTTCACATTCGATGTACAGCTCAAAGATAATCGCCATTTGGCAAATTCCCGTTCAGAAACCGGCACTGGAAGTGCTGGTTCGTCTTATGCGTCCCGTTGCCGCCGCACTGACAGGCATATTTAGTCTTTGAGACCCGACATAACGATGCCGCGGATGAAGTAGCGCTGGCCGGCGAAGAACAAGACCAGCAAAGGGATCAAAACCAGCACGGAGCCGGCCATGAGCAAGTTCCACTGGGTTCCGTGGATGGTCTGGAATGTCCGCAGGCCAAGTTCGAGCGTCTGCTTCTCGGGCGAGTTTAGGTAAATCAGCGGGGCCATCAAGTCTTTCCAGGCATAGATGAACGCGAACAATCCGACGGTCACCAAAGCCGGGCGGCAGAGGGGCAGCAGAATTAGCCAGTAAACCTGGAAGTAGCTCGCGCCGTCAAGACGCGCCGCCTCGTCCAGTTCACGCGGCAAAGTGAGAAAGAACTGGCGGAGCAAAAAGACGTTGAACGCGCCTGCGAAGAACGCCGGGACAACCAGCGGGTACAGCGTGTCAATCCAGTGCAGGTACCGGAAGCCGATGTACGATGGGATCAGCGTGACAATACTCGGCAGCATCATGGTCGCCAGCAGTAGGAGAAAGAGGCGGTCGCGGCCTGGAAACCGCAGGCGGGAAAAGCCGAATGCGACAAAGCTGGACGAAAATACGGTGCCAAGCGTGGACAGCACAGCGATAACCAGCGTATTCCGAAAGAACGCCGCGAACGTGACATCGGTGCCGTCGAGTGTCCAGGTGCGGACATAGTTGACCCACTGCGGCGTGTGCGGCAATGCCCACGGGCTTTGGGCGACTTCGGCATCGGTTTTCAGTGACAGCACGAGCATCAAATAGAACGGCACCAAAGTCAGGGCCGCCCCCGCGCAGGCCAGCAGGAACAGCAGCAGGGCCGCCCGCTGACTGCCCGCCCGACGCGTATCAGTCGTGGCCTGCGTTTTCTTTTCCGCCGCCGGTTTAGCGGACGGCGGCGCGATTGTTGTACTCATAATGGTTTTCTTTTGGTCGTATCACACAGGAAGCGTGGGAATAAGATTTCGTGATTGTTCGGTTCCCTGTCCATGAAGATGGACATTGGGCGTCTGCGCCACATAGCGTCGCAATTTATTGCGACGCTACTTTGTCTGTCCTTCGTAATGGACCCAGCCGGACATCTTCATCTGCAGTGCCGTGAACACCAAAATAATCAAGAACAGCACCCACGCGAGCGCACTGGCGTAACCCATTTTCAGGAACTGGAAGGCGTTCTCGTACAAATACAGCGCGTAAAACAAGGTCGCGTTATTTGGACCGCCCTGGGTCATCACAAAGCCCTGCGTGAAGGTCTGGAACGACGCGATAATGCCGATAATCAGCGTGAAGAAGATTGTCGGAGTCAAAAGCGGCAGGGTGACGTGCCTGAATTTCTGCCAGACATTCGCGCCGTCAAGCTCAGCGGCCTCATAGTATGACTGCGGGATGCCCTGAAGCCCGGCCAGATAAATGACCATGCCGCCGCCGATGCCCCACAAGCTCATCACGACGAGGCTGCTCAGGGCAGTTTTCTCAGAACCGAGCCAGTTTACATAGCCTTTTGTCACATCGGTCAGGCCGAGCGCCCCCATCAGGCCGTTTAAATGCAGAACACTGAGAACGTAATTCAAAAGGCCGCTTTCCGGGTTGAACAAGCGCAGCCAAATTAACGAAGCGGCGACGGCAGACGCTACCGCTGGCAGATAGAAGAGAGTCCGGAAAATGGACTGGCCTTTGATCTTTGTGTTCAGCAGCAGCGCTAGCCCCAGAGAGCCGGCGACGCCGATGGGAACGCTGAATATGGTGTAGAGAAGAGTCACGGACAGGCTCTTCCAAAAGCGGTCGTCATGGGACATTTCCCTGAAATTGCCGCCGCCGACCCACTGGGCCGGGGCAATCATGTCCCACGATGAAAACGCCAGCAGCAGCGACACCAGCATCGGGCCAAGCAGGAAAATCACGGTTCCAAGAAGCCAGGGCGAGACAAACGCGAACCCCGCCCGCGTTTCCTCCCGAGACGCGCTCACTTTGCCGGCCTTGATGTCGCCTCGTGCGCCCTGCCAGACCCAGCCGACCAGCCCGAAGACAACCAGCACCATCGCCAGGCCGCCCCACCCCCAGTTCAGCGCGGGATGGAACGGCGGATGGTTTAGCGCGTCGAGCTTTGCCTGCGCCGGACCCTGGAACGCATCCACGGCCTGCTGTGCAGTGAGAGTACCGTTCCAAACAAGCTGGAGTTTCGGGTTCACAATCGCCGAGACTTCGGGCCAGGCCGGGCTTGCAACCTCGAAGTGGCCGTAAGGGACTTCTTCAATGGTCAGCTTGCGGTTCCGGGGCCGCGCGTTATCAAGCCATAATGAAGAGTTCGCGAGACGGGCAATCGCCGGCTGGGCAAGGCCGCTTTGGGCCAGATTGCTGAGGCCGATGGGACCAGCGAGATATTTCACCAGCTCCCAGGCTTCTTTTTTGTGGGTGCTGGATGCCGCCATACCGTAGCCGGAGCCGCTCGAGCCGACCCCATGCAGGCCGGTCGGGCCGGCAGGGAACGGGGCGATGTCCCAGTCGAAGTCCTTGATTTCGGTCCGAAAACGCGGCACTTCCCAGATGCCCGTCACATACATGGCGATTTTGCCCTGCGCGAACAGCTCATGGGAGCCGACACCCGACGAGGCCAGGTCTACCACTGACGGCGAGACATTGTACTTTTCCGTCAAGTCCTGCGTAAGCTGGATGGCTTTAACGACACGTGGGTCATTGTACAGAAGCTTTGTCGGGTTGTGGCCGTCGTTGACTAAGGCGCCGCCGGATGAGAACACGAAGTTGCTCATCGTAAAGCTGTTGTCAGCCGCAGAATAGCCGTAAATCGTGCTGCCAGACGCGGCGCTATGCTGGGTCAGCTTCTGGGCGAGTGTCAGGAAATCCTGGGGGCCGCGCTCTGGGTGCGGCGTGTAGTCCCACTGCCAGGAGCCGTCGGGATACGGGAGGTTTGCTTTATCGAAGAGCGCTTTATTGTAGTAGACTAGGCCCTCGGGGGCAATGTCGCGCGGCAGGGCGTACAGTTTGCCGTCCCGCTGGAACGACTGGATCATTTCCGGGTAGTAATCGGTGAGCTTCACTGACGGGTCATGCTGAATATAGGGGTTCAGGTCTTCCATGACGCCCCGGCCGGCAAAGCTGGCATAGTTGCCGCCGCAGAAGATGACGTCCGGGGTCAGCCCCGCCGACTGCTCGACCAGCAGCTTCTGGGCATACTCATCGCCCGCCGGCAGGCGCTCGTCATGAACGGTGACGCCGGGGTGGTCACGCTCAAAGGCTTGAATGGTCTTGTGAATGACGCTGATTTCCTTGAAGTCCCCCCAGTACCGGAACCGCAGAGTGACCGGCGGGCCGTCGGCATGGGCGGCTTTCGGCAGGAGAAACGCCGGCAAAAGCAGAATAGACAAAAGCAGAAACCCCGCAGGCGAAAGAGTGCGGCGGGTAAGTTGTGAAGAGTATATCATTGAAGTGTTAAG
>JAYVVR010000192.1:0-5007 GCA_043786835.1 Armatimonadota bacterium
GCCCTTTTCTATAATTCGAGCGTCAGAGAACCCCACTCGCTTCTGAGCGAGTTTACCCCTTGTGGGTGGGGATGAATGACGCCTTGCTATTCCTATGGCAAGATATTTGGGCATTGCAAGTATCTACAAGAATAATGTGTAATATGTAAATATATGATTCTCCGAGCCTATAAGTTCAGATTGTACCCCAGTGCAGCACAATCACAGATGCTAGAACAGCATTTCGGCTGTGCGAGATTCGTATTTAACTGGGGACTGGCTGAAAAGTCCAAAGCCTATTCCGAGCGGCAAGAAAAGCTCTCCTGCCTTGCTTTAATGAACCGACTGCCCGAACTTAAATCCGAACTGATCTGGCTCGCAGAAGTCAACGCCCAGAGCCTCCAGATGGCTCTCCGAAACCTTGATATTGCTTTCACAAACTTCTTTAAGAAGAACGCTGATTATCCAACATTCAAGAGCCGTAAAGGAAGGCAGTCTTTCCAGTGTCCGCAGTCCTGCTCTGTGGACCTCGAGAAAGGCGTCCTGCACCTGCCGAAGGTCAAGGGCATCAGGGCCAAGTTCCATCGCCAATTTGATGGCAAAATCAAGACCGTGACTGTTTCGAGAACACCTACAGGCAAGTATTTCGCCAGCCTCCTTGTCGAGCAGGAAGGCGATGAGCCAGTCCTGGCTCCTGTCACCGATAACACGCTTGGCCTAGATGTTGGCTTGAAGCACTTTCTTATCACCAGTGAGGGGGAAAAGATTGCTAACTCCAAGCATCTTCGCCGTTCTGCCAGAAAACTTGGCCGTATACAACACGCTTTCGCTCGTCAACAGAAAGGAAGCAATCGCCGTCAGAAGCGCAAGAAGCAGTTAGCCAAACTTCACGAGAAAGTCGCCAATCAAAGAGCCGATTTTCTTCATAAAATCACGCATCGTCTCACCTGCGAGAACCAAGCAGAGACTTTCGCGATTGAAGACCTAGCAGTGAAAAACATGGTCAAAAACCACTGCCTTGCTCGAAGCATCTCCGATGCCTCTTGGGGTATGTTTTTTCAATTTCTGTCTTACAAGGCTGCGAGGCAAGGCAAAAATATTCTGACAGTCGGTAGGTTTGAGCCATCTTCCAAGCGATGTCATATATGCGGATACATCAATCAGGGGCTTACCCTGAGGGATTGGGATTGTCCCAACTGTGGCACGCACCATGGCAGGGACATCAACGCCGCCAATAACATCAAAGTTTTTGCGTTGATTAAGCATCACAGTACCGTGGGAAGCACGGGAACTTAACGCTCAGGGAGTCTCGCCTCAGTAGAGGCGGACGTTGAACTGAGAAGCCACACCCCTTGTGGGTGTGGTTACTTCACCTCTTCACCGCCTGCCCTTCCTTTTGACTCGTCTTCCGAACACGCTGCGCCCGGCCGCGCTGCTTGACACGGGCGGGCGGCGACCCGGAATTCGCCGACGTATCCGCCGCCGGGTTAGACAGCGATGCCCGGCGCAAGCGCGTAATCCCTCGGCGCTCGATATCTGCTGCGTAGACGGCTGAGACTTCCGCCCCGAGCAGCAAAATCATCATCGAATAGTAAATCCAGAGAACCAACGCAATCAAGCTGCCGAGATCGCCGTAAAGGGATTTTTTGGGCTGTAGCAGCAGCACCGACAGACCCTTTTTGGCGATCTCAAACGCAACGGCGGCAGTCACGCCGCCGACAAGGGCAGACTTCCAGGTGATATTGGCGGACGGCGACGGCAGATATTTGTAAATCACCGCGTACATTAACGCGCTGACGATGACCGCGCCCAGCTCAACCGCCCCTGCCTGCAGAGCGCTGGCAAAGGGAACAGCACGGGCAAGCGGACTTGCCGAAATCGCGGTAGACAGCGCCGTCACTGCCAATGACAGCACGAGAAGAATGCCTGCGCCGACAAGCAGCCCGAGCGCGACCCCGCGAAGCTGGAACCAGTTGCGCTTTTCAGTTGTCTCCCAAGCCGCGTTCATGGCTGCCGAGCCGTTGATGAAGATTTGGATCGCCGCCCAGACGATGCCGAGCAAACCGACCAGACCCGCGACACCGTGGCCGTGGATGAGATTCAGCAGTGTTGGCCCGGCATGGCCGTTTGCATCCTGGATGTTGGCCTTCTGCATAAAGTGAACGACTTCATCGTTGGCCGCTCCCGGCAGAATGCGGTTCGCCAGCAGGTCTTTAATTTGCGAAACGGCTTCATCGGGCTTGTGGGCGTAAATCAGCCCGAGGCCCCAGAGGCCAACGAGCAGCAGTGGAATAATCGCCAGCACGAGAAAGAATGCAAGACCGGCAGCGAGCAGGCCGCCGTTACTTTCGCCGAAGCGTTCAAAGACGTCCAGTATAAACCTCAAAAGGAAGATACGCCTCGCGACGGCAAGCGCCGTGGCGGGAAGGCCGGCAAGTTTGGCGAGTAATGGTTTCATGAAGGGAGAGTCTAGCCGGGCCGAACGGTAATAGTCACGGGGTCAGACGTTGCATTCCCTGACGAGTCAAGCTGAGTGGCGGCGATGGTAAAGACCGTATCGCGGTTCATGTTGAACAGCGACCTCACTTGCAGCGGGATGCTCTCGGCAATCCACTCGCCATCTTTTCCGACATTGACGTCTTTCGTGCCGCTCTGGCCGCTGATCGGGAGAATTCCGCCGAGGGCCTTGCTGGTGTAGGAAATCGTCACCCGGACCGTGCTGTTCGGCATAGCGCGGCCCCGGACTGTCAGCGGCGCACCGGCGTCCACGAAATCGCTGTCTTTCGGTTCGAGAATACGCGGCGCGGGCGGCGGTCCGGCGGCAAATGAAAGGTTTGTCGCGAGGTTCTTGGTGACCGTCGTGCCGTCGCGGGCAGTGAACTTTGCGGTCACCGGAGCATTGTCGACACTGTCGCCGGCTTTGACCGTGTATTCGCCGACATAAACGCCGGGATCGGTTTCTTTCATCGGGATATCCTTAGCAAGGCTGCCAATGCTGGCCGACCCTTTGCCGCCCGGTGCGGCGTTCAGTGTCAGAACGATAGTTGCCCCGGCCCCAACGGCTTTGCCGGACGGCTCGTTGGTTGTAAACGACTGAACGAGACTGCTGGTCGAGACTTTGAAACTCCAGCTCAGCGCCGTCGTATTGCCCGCTTTGTCGCTCACCGAGGCAGCGACAGTGTGCGGACCGCTTGCGAGGGGCATTTCCGGCTTGTAGGTAAACAAAGAGCTGGTCGTGTCGGCGCTTGCAGTGATATCCTGACCGTCAACGCTGACACGCGTTGCAGACGGATTGACCCCGGTGCCGGCTCCGTCAGAAAGGGTCGCGTAGATCAAGGGCCGCTCGCTTTCGACACTGGCATTCTGGGCTGGTCCAAAATCTGTGATCTTCGGCGGCTGGGTGTCAATGCTGATGAGACCGGGCGCTTGAATGAGCGGGCTTTGCACCCCGCCCGCAAGCAGTTTTCCCAGCACCGCCGCATCGCGGGCCGAGGTGCCCTTGCCGACAGTGTAGCTGCCGGTGTAAACGCCGGGCGATGTCTCAGCCAGGGGCGTATCTTCAATGACGCCGGGGATTGAGAAAGTGGCTTTGCCGCCGGGAGTGCCGCTCAAAGTCGCTTTCAGCACGCCGCCTGCTTTCAGCGGCTTCTGGGCATCGTCGGTAAACGAGGTTACTTCGACAGACAACACATTGCCGTTCAAAATGGCCGCGTTGGGATTGGACGGCGCGATTACCGGCGTTGTGCCGGGCGGAGTTGGGTTCTGGTTGGTGACAGTAGACACGGCGACACCGTAGCCAAGATTATTGGCGGGGTTCGTCCGAATAACCACGGTTTCATATGGCTTGACATCGCGGAGGCCGACAACCGCGCCGTCAAACGTAATTGGGGCGTCGGCAGCAAGCTCAATCGTCCGCCCGCTGTCAAGCGTCAGCGTCGCCGCGCCGCTCGCAAGATGTCCAATGGAAACAATCGTTCCCTTGACCTGCCCGAAAGTCGCTGTGATCACCGTCGCTACGCCGTCCGCGCCGCGCTGAGCAGTGACCTGATCGCCGGGCTTGATATCCGCAACCGGAACCTGTGTTGCCGGCTGACCGTCTACAGAGCGCAGAACAATCGTCGAAGCCGCAACCGGGACAGTCGTATTCCTGCCACCGACCCGGACTGTGAGCTGAGATGGATTGGTATTTGTGTAAATGCCGGTTACTTCGCCGCTGATGCTTACAGTTCCCGGCACGGTCGGCAGGGACGCGAGGTGCGAGTCGAGTGTCTGAATCGTCACTGTGCTGGTCGCCGAGTTCCATTTCACCGACGCGCCCAGCGACTGCGAGATAAACCTGAGTGGCACCAGTGTCGTCCCGTGAATAAGCTGCGCCGCCAGCGGCAGCCTCTGGGTCTGGCCGTTGACAGTCGCCGTCAGCGACCCGACCGGCAGAACAATCGCCGTCGCGCCTTTTTGGCCGTAGACGGTCTGTGTCGCTTTGTCGAAGCGCACGGTCGCGCCGAGCGCTTCGAAGATGCCCCGCATCGGCACGAGTGTCGAACCGGAAATCTGCTGCGCCTGTGTCCCGGCGAATGTCAGTGGTGTCCCGTTCAGGACGACATGGATGGGGGCCTGCGCGTATGCTGCTATCGGCAGGGCCAGCAGTGCGGCCAATGTAATCTGCGTTTTCGTTTGTGTATTCATAATTTTCGCTTGCTTTAAGTTTATCCGAATGCCCGCCTTCCTAAACGGCAGGCTTCTAAATGGGGTACACTGAGCATCTAAACGCAGCGCGAAAAAAGAATCGCCATGAAAAAGCGGTGGAAATAGACCCTCGGGACCACCGCCTCGAAGCGCCCCTCGGCAGACCAGAGCGGGGTTGAGAGCGGGGCAGACCAGTGCTGCCAGTGCGGCAGCGGAGTGAAAGGCGGTCGCTTGGCGTCTGCGCCCCACACCCCAATAAAGCCTTAGCGTAGAACCTCAGTTCCACGCAATCTCACGCTCGTTATCTATTGCCTTCATCCCACTATGCGCCTTCTATTCCTA
>JAYVVR010000193.1:0-4981 GCA_043786835.1 Armatimonadota bacterium
GTTCCTTCGCGGCATGGCGTACACTTGCCGCAGGATTCATGCGCGTAGAAGTGCATCAGCCGGGCCATCATCTTCGGAATACTGACCGTTTGGTTATAAATCATCAGTCCCCCGGAGCCGAGCGCCGACCCGGCTTTTGCCAGTGATTCATAATCATACGGCGTGTCTAACGCGTCTTCAATCAGTAGCGGGACCGATGAGCCGCCGGGGATCATAAACTTGAACGGGATACCGTCCTTCATGCCGCCGCAGATGTCGTCAATGATCTCCCGAATAGGAGTGCCTAAGACGATCTCGATGTTGCCCGGCTTGTTGACATGGCCGCTGACCGTGACCAGCTTCGTGCCGCGCGAGGCCGGCCCCTGCCCCGGTGTTCCTGTGCCGTAGCTGCCGTAGACAGCGCCGCCGGCATTGAGTATCGGCACAGCGGTCGCAATCGTCTCGACATTGTTGACAATCGTCGGCGATTTCCAGACACCGGAGACGACCGGCAGAGGCGCGGCCGGCGGCTTATGCCGAGGCATCCCGCGCTCGCCCATCAGAGACGACATCAGCGCGGTCTCTTCGCCGCACTCATACGACCCTGCACCCATGTGCACATGGATATCTAAATCGAAGCCGCTGCCGAATATATTTTTGCCTAAGAAGCCTTTCGCATACGCTTCCGCGACTGCCCGCTCAACTTGCTTGGCAGGGTGCATATATTCGCCGCGCACATAAATATAGCAGACATTCGAGCGGATCGCATAGGCCGCGATAATGCATCCTTCGACTAGCATATGCGGCATATGGTCCATCAAGTCACGGTCTTTTGCCGTGCCCGGCTCGCCTTCGTCTGCGTTGACAACCAGGTAATGCGGCGCATCCCAGTTCTTCGGAATACCGTTCCACTTAATAAACGTCGGGAAGCCTGCCCCACCCCGCCCGCGCAGGCCGGAGAGCTTGATTTCGTTGATAATGGCCTCTTGGTCCATCGTCAGCGCTTTTCGTGCGGCGTTGTAGCCTTCGTGGGCCAAATAGACATCCATCGTGTCATAGCCCGGCACATCGCGGTATTTGGTCAAAAACTTAACTTGTTCGGTTGCCATTGTGTTTGTTGGGTTTCTAATTCATCTAGCAGGCGAAGGAGCGCCAGCACGTTTACTCTCATCTCTTCATGCAGGGCAAAGTCTCGAAATAGCTCAGGTGTGTTCGTATCCGTGATCCAGCGACAAATGGGCAGATATTTAGGATAACGCTCGAAAAAGCTTTTGCTTAGATAATCTTCAATCCGTCGCCGATGGTCAACCTGCCAGTTCAGCACTTTTATTCCCCAGCTACCGTAACCGGAAGTGGCAAAAGCAAAAGTATTCCAGTCGCCCTTGAAGAAATTATCAATAATACGCCGCGTCAGCTTCTTGCGGCTTGTCACAGTCTTGTAAATGTGCCTGATATCATCGTAGGGAAATGAGTGGCAATCAGCCTCACTCAGTTCCATCAGCGTCTGCATAATCTCCTCAATCGTACTCCCGATACTTGAGAAGGTCAAAGAAGAGAACTCCATTCGCATCTGCCGTGACCGGCTCACGGCGAACCCATTAAGAGACTTTTGCCGCCAACTCATCCAAAATCTTGTCGGTCTTCTCAAAGTCTAGGTCTTCGTAATAGGTCGCGCCAACCATCATGCACGGGGCGTTGGCACAAGCTCCAAGGCACTCTGCGCCGTTCAGCGTGAACTTGCGGTCCGGCGTAGTCATGCCCTTGTCAATGCCCAGCTTCTCGCCGATGTGGTCGATCAGCTCGTCGGCCCCAACTGCCATGCAGACGATGTTGTGGCAGACTTCCAAATGGTACTTGCCAATCGGTGCTTTGTTGTACATCGTATAGAAGGTCGCAACGCCTTCCACTTCAGCAGGGGCAAGTTCTAAAATGTCGGCGATCTCGCGCATCGCTTCACGTGGAACCCAGCCGTCGTTCTCCTCCTGCGCCAGCCAGAGCGCAGGAAGGAGTGCAGCTTTTTTGGTCGGGTACTTCTTGAGAATTGAGTTCAGCTTGAGTTTGGCTTCTTCAGTAAACATATTAGCGGTCAATGTCTCCCAAAACAATGTCAATCGAACCGATGATAGCGACAACGTCCGCAATCATCCGGCCTTCGGCCATCTTTGGCAGGGCCTGCAAGTTGTTGAAGCTTGGGCCTTTGATCTTGACGCGGGCCGGCTTGTTGGAGCCGTCGCTATAGATGTAGTAGCCCTTTTCGCCGCGGGCGCTCTCGACACAGGCGTACGCTTCGCCGACGGGCGGATGGTAGCCTTCGGTAAACAGCTTGAAGTGGTGGATCAGCGACTCCATTGATGTATCAAGCTCGGCGCGAGGCGGCGGGGCAATCTTGCGGTCGCTTGTCATGACCGGACCACCTGGGACGTTTTTCAGGGCCTGAACCAGAATGCGCTGAGACTGCTTCATTTCTTCCATGCGGCAGAGAAAACGGTCGTACACATCGCCCTTTGTGCCGGTCGGCACATCGAACTCCATTTCTTCATAGCCAGTGTACGGGTTTGCTTTACGCAGGTCCCATGCAACGCCGGAGCCGCGCAGACTTGGGCCGCTGAGGCCCCACGCAACCGCGTCCTCGGCAGAAATCACGCCGACGCCGCTCAGACGCTCGATAAAGATCGGGTTCTTCGCGATGAGCCGGTTGTACTCGTCTAAACGGCGCGGGAAGTCGGCGACAAAGCGGTTGACTTTATGGAACCAGCCTTCCGGCATATCGCCTCGCAGGCCGCCGGGGCAGATCCACGACGTCATCATGCGGACGCCGGACATCATTTCCTTCATGTCCAAAATCTGGTCCCGCTCGCGCCAGGTGTAGAAGAACAGTGTCATCGCGCCGATGTCCAGTGCATGTGTTCCCAGCCACAAGAGGTGCGACGCAATCCGCTCCAGCTCGTTCAAGATCAGCCGCAGGCGCTGGGCGCGAGGCGGGATTTCACAGTCAATCAGCTTCTCGACGGCCATCGAGTACGCGAGGTTATTCATCAAGTTAGATAAATAATCTTCCCGGTCCGTGATGGTCAGGGCTTTGTAGTAGGTCATGTTCTCCATGGTCTTCTCAAGACCCGTATGGAGGTAGCCGATGTGCGGCGTGGCTTTCATAACATTTTCGCCGTTCAGCTCGACGACGAGGCGCAGAACGCCGTGCGTGGACGGGTGCTGCGGCCCCATGTTGACGATCATCAAATCGCCGTCGTCGGTCTGAATCCGCTCGGCGTCAATCCCGGCCCCAAGCCGCTGAATGGTTGGCTTTTCGGTTTCTGTTTGCGGCAATAAGTCGCGCTCAATCAGTGCCATAGGTCTATTTGCTTTCTACTGGCTTTGGCTCTACTGCCCCCGGACATTATGTGTGAACTCAATTTCTTCGCCACCAAGCGGGAAGTCTTTCCGCAAGGGATGCCCCACCCAATCGTCAGGCATCAAAATGCGCCGCATATCCGAGTGGTTATTGAACGAGATACCAAACATATCATAGACTTCGCGCTCGTTCCAGTTTGCGTTCGGCCAAACCACCTCAACAGTATCTATATTAGCATCATCTTCGCTGACCTGGGCTTTCAGCCGCAGCCTCCCGAACGTTCCCATCGAATACAGATTGTAAATGACTTCGAAACGCATCTCGTTTTCGTCATCTTCGTCCATGATGTCGAGACGGTCGAAGCAGGTGAGGTCCGACAAATAGTTGTAGTTCGTCTCCTGTGCATCACGAAGCATCTTGCAGATACTGACAATGTTATTTTTTCGGATAACAATCGTCTTCTCGCCGCGAAACAGCCGGGTCTGGACCACCGAGCCGGGGAACTGCTCTTGAATGAGCCGCAGTTCAACGCAGTCGTCCGGATTCAGGTCTACCCATTCGTCTGGCCGCTTGGTTTGTATTTCGCGAAGCTGCAAATCCGCCGGCGTCAGGCCGAGGCGTACATCATAATCCATAATTAATCACCGTGTTTTGCTATGTCATCCCGCCGTGAACGGCAGGTCTAGAGGCGAAGCGCCAACCGCCCTGCGGGCGGAAGAGCAAGAAAGCCACCGATCATCGGCATTTTCGGTCGCAGACCGATTGGCGTCTGCGCCTTCAGACCTGCCGTTCACGGCGGGGCATTTATAGCAGGACCTGCGCGGCGGGGCTATCGCTTTCTAATCCCCGCTCTACCGACTATCGCTGAAATGCTCGCGGTCAATCTTCTTCTGAAGCTGATTGATTGCATAAATCAGCGCATCCGGGTTCGGCGGACAGCCGGGAACATAAATATCCACCGGCACAATCTGGTCCACGCCCTGCAGGATGGCGTAGTTGTTGAACACACCGCCACAGGAAGCGCAGTCGCCCATCGCAATGACCCACTTCGGCTCCGGCATCTGGTCGTAAATCTGCCGCAGCACCGGCCCCATCTTCTTTGAGACGCGGCCCGCCACAATCATCAAGTCAGCCTGGCGCGGGGACGCACGGAACGCTTCCGAGCCGAACCGGGCGAGATCATAGCGTGAGTTCGTGCTGCCCATCATTTCAATCGCGCAGCAGGCAAGGCCAAACGTCGCCGGCCAGACCGAGTTGCGACGCGCCCAGTTGACCACTTTATTCAGCGGCACAGTCAGGACGCCAAGATTTTGCTCTACTCCCATTCAAACGCACCTTTTTTCCAAACATAAATATACCCGACAAACAGGATCACGATAAATGTTACCATCTCAAACAGGCTGAACATTTGCAGTGCCGAATGGTATCCCCATTTCGTGAAAGTTACTGCCCAGGGATAAAGAAAGACTGTCTCAATATCAAATACGATGAACAGCATCGCAATCAGGTAAAACTTGACCGGGAACCGCTCCCGCGCCGACCCGACCGGAGTCACGCCACATTCATAGGGCGCCAGTTTCGCCGCCGACGGCTTCTTAGGCCCTAGAATCCAGGACAAGCCAACAAGCGCCCCCGCAAGGGCAACGGCAACAA
>JAYVVR010000194.1:0-13525 GCA_043786835.1 Armatimonadota bacterium
CCCTACGTCCTATTCCTGCGACCCGTAGGGGCGAACCTTGTGTTCGCCCTCCCTAGTATCTGTTGACTTTTGTAGCCTTGCCGTGTTTCTTTGCCATTATGTTTACACTGCCGGGCCGGTAGAGTTGCCTGCGCCGCCGTTCTCGTCGGCCCCGCCGGTGGCCCGGCTGATGCCGCTCCGCATAGCGGTGTCGGCCTGCAGATTACGCAGGTTGTAGTATTCCATTGCGCCCAGGTTGCCCCCGCGCAGGGCTTCGGCGAGGGCAAGCGGGACCTGGGCCTGGGCTTCGACGACTTTGGCCTGCATTTCCTGGGTGTACGCTTTCATTTCCTGCTCACGGGCCACGGCCATCGAGCGCCGCTCTTCGGCTTTGGCCTGGGCGACTTTTTTGTCGGCTTCGGCCTGGTCGGCCTGCAACCGCGCACCGATGTTCTGGCCAACGACGACGTCGGCGATGTCAATGGACAAAATCTCGAAGGCCGTGCCGGCATCAAGCCCTTTGGCGAGGACGGTTTTTGAGATGGCGTCCGGCTTTTCCATGACTTCGAGATGCGTTGCCGCCGAGCCGATGGTCGTGACAATGCCTTCGCCGACCCGCGCGAGAACGGTCTGCTCTCCCGCACCGCCGACAAACTGGGCGATGTTCGCCCGGACCGTGACCCGCGCGAACGCCTTCATCTCGACGCCATTTTTGGCGACTCCAGCAACGTTCGGCGTTTCAATGACTTTGGGGTTGACCGACATCTGCACGGCTTCCAGCACATTCCGGCCTGCCAGGTCAATCGCAGCAGCCCGCTCAAACGGCAGTGGGATTTGGGCACGGTGGGCGCTGATTAAAGCCTGGACAACCCGGTCCACATTGCCACCCGCCAAATAGTGCGTTTCAAGCTGGTTCAAGTTGACGTTGACGCCTGCTTTGACAGCAGCGATCAGCGGCAAAATCACCCGGTCCTGCGGGACACGCCGCAGCCGCATTCCAATCAGCGAGCCGGGATTGACCCCGCCGACCCCGGCAGAGATCGCGGTAATCATCAGCCCGAGCGGCACATAGCGCAGGATCAGCGAGATCACGACAATGACGAGAACGACAGCGATGACGAAACCAATCAATGGACTCATAAAATAGTCTCCAAACTTGCCTTTATTATAGCATATTTAGCAGGGTAACAAAGCTCCTTAAAATTGAGGCGGGAGGCTATTCCAAAGTCCCCACTAAACGAGGCGTGAAGTGGAGGCGGTCGGCGGCGACGCAGAGGATGCGGAGGCCGAACCATTCTTCTGGGGGAACTGAGTCGCGGCCATTCAGGTGCAAATGGCCGTAAAGGATGGTTTCGACGCGGTGTTGCCTCAAAAGAGGCACGAAGGCTTCGAGGGGCGGGTAGTGAATCAAAGCAATCTTGCGGGGACAGTGAGCGATAGCATCTAACCGGCGGGACAGGCGGGCAACTTCGCGGGCAATAATCTTTTCGCACTGGAGGCGTTCGGCGTCGGTTGCACCGTCGCCTGGCAGAAACCAGCCGCGTGTTCCGGCAATGCCAAGACTGCCGCCCTCGGTAATATAAGGCGTATCGGAAAGGCCGGGAAAGTTCAGTGCACGGTCGGAGTCCCACCAGTAATCGTGGTTGCCTTTGGTCAAAACTTTAATGCCCGGCAGGGCGGCCAGCCACGACAAATCTATTTCGGCATCGGCGCGCCTTAAAGCCCACGATAGGTCGCCGGGCATGAGCAGCAGGTCGCCCGGCTCGACGACAGCCCGGCAGGCGTTCGCAATCTTTGCCGGGTGATCTGCCCAGTGTGTCCCAAAAATGTCCATCGGCTTCGGCTTCGCCCCTGATAGATGCGTGTCCGCCAGCCCCCAGATACGTCGCATGCAAGAGAGTATACCCGGTGACCGAGAGTATACCCGGCGGCGGGTTGCCGGGTATACTTTCTGGAAAGGCCCATTCGTCCAGCCCGGCCTAGGACGCCGCGCTTCTCGGCGCGGAAACCGGCGGTTCAAATCCCCGATGGGCTATCTTGCCCGCTCTTAGTGACTACTCCCAGCCATAAATGGCGGGGCTTTTACAGGTACTCAGCCCTGGCTTACTGCAGTCCCAGTGAGTTTCTTGTCTTTCGCAAGTTTCAGAATATTGATAGAAGTTACGCAGTTGAACCGATTTCGAGCGCGAAATCAACGCTGTTTTGGGTTCAATCCACGCTCAACTGCGTAACTCCTAATTGATACAAATCGAAGCTTTCAGTCGGCCCGAAGCACACAGAGGGATGGATTGATGTCGGCCGTCACAGACCCTCCGGCCGCTTCGCTCTTGCCGCCAAATACGAGGCAGCGGGGACAATGGCGACATGACCGCCGGTGACACTCCGCTTGATCCCGATCCGGTGGCCGATTTGTGGTGTCTGAGGGTCGATTTCGACAAAGATAGGATGATCGGGGAGATTCAGAACGAGGCGGGTTATTGACCTTGCCGCGAAAGAAGCGGCCGCGCTTTTGAGCGGGTCGTACAGCTTGACCGATTTAGCGACGAGGCCCAGGTCAAGCGAAACCCGCACCGGGGCGACAACAACGTCTTTGAGGAGCGTTGTGTTCCAAAGAGGCTGCTCGTTCCAGGCGGCGAGGAAATAGGTCCCATTGCTTTTTTCCATCAGCAGCGAATGGGCTGAGGCGGGCATGCCCGAAAGTGTGAATGACAGCGGGGAGACTGCTGCGGAGCCGGGGGCCGGCCGCAAAATCGCGAACAGATTGTGCAGGGCGACAGCGGAGGGCTTTGGGGTGTTGTCCGCCCGGAACTGACCGAAATGCTGCTCACGGTCCTGCCCTGCCGGATCGGCGTGTCCATCCATCAGCTCATACAGGTAGGCGCGGCTGATATGCATGAGCTGGGCCTCCATCAAGAGTGTCAGGTTGTACTTTGCCTGGGCGCTTTCGCTGACGCTGCCTTTGTTGCCTGCCTGTGGCACAGTCGAATAGCCGCACTCCGTGATCACATCGGGTAGACCGGGTGCGCCGGCCCAGTGCTGCCCAACCCAGTAGTTGAGCCAGGGCTGCGGGCCGGCCTGCGGGGGGTAGGCGTGGACCGATTGGTAATCCGCATACGGCGCGAGATTGCCGAGAGCCGCCAGCGAAGCCGGGTTTGCAACCGTAAGATTATAGACCGGCGTCGTATGCCCTGGTCCGTTCAGAGCGCTGCTGCCGTGAATGTCGGAAAAAAGCGCCGTCTGCTCCGCAGCAGCGGCAGCGTTCCCAGTCTGCCCATTGAAGATCGCCGGCCAGTGGTCTACTTCGTTTGGTCCCTCGATGGCATCAATAATGGACGCATGGGCGTTGATATTGGCGATCTCCCAAGCATAGACGATGCCTGGATCGGTGCCCATGAGAGCATCGAAACGGATGCCGAGCGCCCCGAGCTTGCCAACTCTGTCCATGTCGTAATCGTAGCCGAAGCTGTCCCGGACATGGGTGATCCCGAGATAAAGAAGATCGGTCTGGACATTGGGGATACCGTCCTTGCTCACATTGTAGGAGCCGTCGCCTGAGGGCTCCAGATAGGTCAGGTGAGTATTGATCCCTATCGAGTTCAGAAAAGACGCCGTCGAAATCGGCTGAACACTCTCCGTCGCCGCTCGGTTCTGCATGGAAAGCATGCCCAAAAGAGCGAGCGAGGCCGCGGCGCACAGGCCGCGATGTCGGTTAACCATTTGACTTTCCCACTTTCTTGATGCAGCTCGCCCAGTTTGTGAATGTTCTCGCCCGGTCTGCGAATGTTCGGGTTCAGGCTGCCCTGCCGGGATATTTCCCGAGTTCAGATCGCCGCCTGCATTTTACTAGAGCGTTCATTGCTTGTCAAGCGATCAAACTGGAGAAGTGCAGGGCGATTGCATCTGAATTTTAGACGAGTGTGAACATTGACGAAAGTCCGGCAATCGGTTATAATTATTTGTGTTCGGACATTAAGCGACGAGACGGAGAAATATCATCCATGCGCCGAACGAAAATTGTCTGCACGATCGGGCCGGCGACACGCTCCCCGGAAAACTTGCGGCACCTTGTGCTGGCCGGAATGAACGTGGCCCGGCTGAACTTCTCGCATGGGACCCATGCCCAGCACGCGGAAGTGGTCGTATCGCTGCGGGAGATTGCGGCGGACCTCGGTGTCCCGCTGGCGATTTTGCAGGACTTGTCGGGGCCGAAAGTGCGGGTCGGTACTGTCGCAGGCGAGGGAGTTGTGCTGGTTCCCGGCGCTGAAATCACGCTGACGATGGACGATGTGCCGGGGGATGCGCACGAGATCAACCTGCCGGTGCCGGAGATCTTTGAGGTGGTGACGGCCGGGACTCATTTGATGCTCGACGACGGTTTACTAGAGCTGCGAGTCAAGTCCAAGCGCAGCACGGCGCTGGTCTGCGAAGTCGTGGTCGGCGGCCTTTTGACTTCTCATAAAGGCGTCAATGTCCCCGGCGTATCCCTGCCGATTGCCGCTGTGACCGACAAAGATTTAGAAGACCTCAAGTTCGGCATTGCTCAGAGAGTGGACTATGTCGCGGCGTCGTTTGTGCGCTCGGCCTCCGACATTGCCGTTCTGCGCGGGGTCTGTGAGGCGGCCCGTGCGAAGATACCGATTATCGCGAAGATCGAAAAGCACGAAGCCATCACAAACATTGACTCGATTATCGAAGCGGTAGACGGCATCATGGTTGCGCGTGGAGATCTCGGCGTCGAAGTGCCGATTGACGAAGGCCCGATTATCCAGAAGATGCTGATCCATAAATCGAACCGGGCCGGCAAGCCGGTGATTACGGCGACACAGATGCTGGACTCAATGATCCGCAACCCGCGCCCGACCCGTGCGGAAGTGTCGGATGTCGCAAACGCAATTTTCGACGGCACGGATGCAGTCATGCTGTCGGGCGAAACCGCGATGGGCGCGTACCCGTTTGAGACCGTTCGGATGATGGCGAAGATTGCCACCCATACCGAGTCTTCGATGGACTACGGGAAAATCTTAGACGAGAAAATGCGCTTCGAAACCGGCCAGTCCATCACTGGCGCAATCGGGCAGGCGACCTGCGACATTGCTCACGACCTGAACTGCGCGGCGATTTTGACCGCATCGGCGACCGGCAGAACAGCACGCGTGGTGTCCCGGTACCGGCCTCGCGCCCTGATTATCTGTGCGACAAACCGGGCCGAAACGTATCAGCGTTTGGCGCTTGTGTGGGGCGTTCAGTCGGTCATGGTAGATATGGCCGATGATTCCGACAGCATGATGCAGGCGTCCATTGATGCCGCCGGCAAAACCGGCATGGTTAGAAACGACGACATTGTTGTCCTGACCGGCGGCGTTCCCGTGGGCCGGCCTGGCTCGACAAACTTTATCAAAATCCACCGCATCGGACAGCCACTGCGCCCGGAATGACCCTTATGCCCGACGAACTTGCTGACCGCCGTACCCGCCGCCGTAAACTGCGCTCGAAACGCCCTCGCCGAATTCTGGGTCTGTGGGCGCGGGCAGCGCTGTCGGTCGGCATCATCGCCGTTTCCGTCTTTCTCGCTGCGTGCCTCGTTGCAAAAGCCGTCAAGCCATACCGGGAAGCCAGCCGGCAGCGGGTTCAGCTTGCCGAAACCCGTCGCCAGAGCGAGATGCTGGCAACCCAAAATGTTCAGCTCGAACGCCGGGTCGCGTATCTCCGAACCCCTGACGGCGTGGCCTCCGAAGCCCGCCGGATGGGGTTCCTGCGCCCCGGCGAATATCCAATCGTGGTGGAGGGCCTCAAAGGCCATTCCGAGCTAGGTCAGAGCCAGTTCGAGACCGGCGCGTTTGCGCCCTCCGCCCCCCAGTCCAGTCCGCTGCGCCGTTTCTGGCAGCATCTGACGGGCCGCTAAGTCTTTATATTTAACCGTCTGAGGCCCCGAGAGGAGGGAACCTCACCCGGCCGCTCCGCGTCCACCCTCTCCTTGGGAAAGGAGAGGGTCGGAACGGAGTTCTGGGGTGAGGTTCTTCCGGCGGCGCTTTGCAGACAAGAAAGAACTCGAAAAATGGCAAAAGAAATTATTGTCAATGTAGACCACCGAGAAACGCGCATCGCGGTCCTTGTGGACAAACAGTTGACCGAGCTGCATGTCGAACGCGAACAGCGCGTCGTCGGTAATCTCTACAAAGCAAAAGTAGACAATGTCCTGCCCGGCATGGACGCGGCATTTGTCGAAATCGGCCTGGAGCGCAATGCGTTCTTGTATGTCGCAGACATCCTGCCGGAAGACGACGAAGACGGCGGGCCGCGCCGCAACCGCCGTGACCTGCATATCACCGATTTAGTCAAGCGCGGCGATCAGCTTCTCGTGCAGGTCGTCAAAGGCCCGCGTTCCACTAAAGGCAGCCGGGTATCATCGCGCGTGTCCCTACCGGGCCGCTTTTTGGTGCTGATGCCTGACGCCAACAATTTAGGCGTCTCGCGCAAGATTGAAGAAGGCAAAGAGCGGGACCGCCTGAAGAAGATTGTCCAGAAGTTCCGGCAGCAGGGAACGGGCGTCATTGTCCGCACCGAGTCCGAAGGCCGCACTGCCGCCGAACTTCGGTTGGACTACTTGATGCTGCTTGAAACATGGAACGCCATTCAGGCAAAAGCCAAAATCACGCCTGCGCCGGCGCTCGTCCATCAAGACATGGGCCTTGTTCTAAAGATCTTACGCGATGCGTTCGGCTCCGATGTCAGCCGTTTGGTGATTGACTCTCCTACGGACTATGCCGGGGCGCACGAGATTATCGCCCGCCTGTCCCCAGACTTGCAGGACCGGATTGAGCTGTACGACGGCGAAAAGCCGATTTTCGAGCAGTTCAAGATTGAAGCCGATGTCGAGCGCTTGCTCCAGCGTAAAGTTCCTCTGCCGTCGGGTGGCTCCCTCATCATAGACCAGACCGAAGCGCTAGTTTCGATTGACGTCAACTCCGGCAAGTTCACCGGGACTGTCGGCCTCTCCGATACCATCCTGAAAACAAACTTAGAGGCCACCGAAGAAATCGCCCGGCAGCTTCGTTTGCGTGATCTCGGCGGCATGATTGTGCTGGACTTTATTGACATGGACAGCGCCCGCGACAAAAAAGCGGTCATGGACGCGTTTGTTAAAGCCTTGAAAGATGATCGGTCGCGCACCAAAATCTCGTCTATCTCGGCTTTAGGTTTGATTGAGATGACCCGCAAGCGCACTGGCGAGACGGTAGACACGGCGATGACCGAGATCTGCCCGTACTGCCACGGATTAGGCCGCGTTGACTCCGCCGAGACGGTCTCGCTGGAAGTCGAGCGCGAGCTGCGAAAGCTGGCCGCAACGACCCAGCATGAAGCGTTTGTCGTCAGCGCCCACCCGGACGTTTGCGCCCATTTGGTCGGCGCGCAGGGCGAAGATATTGAAGAGCTGGAGCGTCAGCTTCACCGCTCGATCTACATTCGTGCTGTTCCAAGCTGGCACCATGTCGAGAAGTTCGACATTGACCCCGGCTCGTTGGCAAAGTTTGAGCAGCCCCTCGCGCCGCCGCGCCGCGGCCAGATCGTCGAGGTTCAAGTTGGCCGTGACGATCCCCATGCCGACCGCGCCCCGTGGGCGACCGGCCATTTGCTGCCCCAGCGTGCGTACCAAATCGAATTGACCAACGGCGCCCGCTACGGCGGCCAGACCGTCAAAGTGCGCCTCACCGATGTCCGCCGCTCCGTCGCCATCGGCGACGTTCTGCCGAGCGGCAATGGCAAAAGCCAGGGGTCCGAGAATGGGCGCGGCAATGCTAACGGCGGCGGTAATCGCGAGCGGGTGGGAGCGTAGGGTAGGTGTAAGAATAGGAAGCGTGGTAATAAATTGCGACGCTGTGTGGCGAAGCGCCTAGTAGCCGCCTGCGCGGGCCTCAGAGTGATCTTGAAATCCGCGCCCGCGCAGGCGGGGGTTTGCACCTTTGAAGCCCAGGGGTTCAGCCCTGGGAAGCCTTATGGAAACCGAAGAAGACTACAAATCTACGCTCGCGCAAATTGACGCGCTCCCCGACGCCGAGGAAGGCACGGCGGAGTTTGATCGCTTGGACGTTTTCGTGACGCTCATTGAAGCCTACGAAGCCAAGTATTATCCTATCGGCCCGCCGAGTTTCGAGGCTGCCGTGGAGTACGAGATGGAAAAGCGCGGTGCAGTAGACTAGAACACGGCCTATCAGCAAAACACCGTACCGGCGAAGTAAGTCAATTGGTTTTAGCAAGGATAAAGATAGGAGGATGAAGATGAAGAAAGCCAGTTTCCATTCTGTTACGTTGGTTAGTATTGCTGTTAGCTTAGCAGTAACCTCCGCTTCCGCCGAAGCTAAACCGAAATCTCATGCAAAGGCTCATCCCGTGACGCGGGCTGCGACTGCCTCTTCCTCGGCAAGTGCTGGCGAGTGGACCCCAAGTCTATCACTTCTCATTAAGCTTGCCTCAGAGACCCAGTTTGAGTCTTATGCGCTGCGTTTGCCTCTTGGTTTTACGCAGGTGGATAAAACCGGCCAGCCTGCCGGAAGCGCAACATTGAAGCAGTTCATCTATGCAGGTCAGAAGAGAAGCGACAAGACTTTTCCCGTTGTTACCGTTTTGACCCTTTCTAACCTTTCTGTCACTACTTCTGCTGGGGAACAGGCACAACTGGATAAAGCACTAGACAATGTTGAACAGACAACAACCGAGAGAAAGCCTAACCTCGTCATTTCTTCAAGAGAATACGGCGAGGTTAACGGCCTGCCACTGGTACGTGAGTACTTCAAGTTCTCACAGATAGACGAGGGGCGCACGACTTTTATCCATGGCTTCTACTATGCCTGCATTGCGGGGACAAGTGCGTTGTTGTTCAGCAGTTTTGACGCCGAACCTTACAACAAAATATCTCTGCCTATCGCTGAAGCCGCTGCTTTGACACTGCACCAGAAGTGAATATCGAAAGCCTCGCCAGGTTGGGCTTGACATAAGCCTCTTGAACGTGTCATACTCACTCCCGTTGTCACGACAAAACACTTTGAATTTTATTTACGAAGTTCGCACACGCGAAAGGATACGCTGTCTCATGTACGCTATTGTCAGGTCCGGCGGTAAACAGTACCGGGTCGAAGAAAAAAACATTCTCACTGTTGACAAATTCGAGGCCGAAGCCGGCACGACGATGACGCTCGGCGAAGTGCTGTATCTCGGCGGCGACAACCCGCAGTGGGGTAAGCCGACTGTCGAAGGTGCCACCGTCACCATCACTGTTCTGGAACAGACCAAAGGCAAAAAGATTGATGCCTTTACGTTTAAACCCAAAAAGAACATTCACAAGCATTGGGGCCATCGTCAGCAGCTCACCAAAGTGCGTATCGAGTCTATCTCGGCAGGCTAGCCCCCACCCCCCAGCCCCTCCCCCATCAGAATGAGAGAGGGAAGGCAGATATTTATTAGGAGCAATCGAAATGGCACATAAAAAAGGGGTCGGCTCGACCCGTAACGGACGCGACAGCAACCCGAAAATGCTGGGCGTCAAAGAGTTCGCCGGCGAAAAAGTTAAAGCTGGCCATATTCTCATCCGGCAGCGCGGAACGCAGTTTGATCCCGGCACGAATGTCGGTATGGGCCGCGACCACACGCTGTACTCGCTGATTGAAGGCTATGTCAAATTCGAGGGCAAGAGCAAAGCCACGCGGCGCATCTCGGTATACCCGACTGCTCCGCTTCCTGCCCCGACAGGCTTGCAGCTTGTAGATTAGTTCAGCAATGTTTGAAGAGGCCCGCTCCCTATTTGTGTAGGCAGCGGGCTTTTTTAACAAGTGAAAATCTGGAAATAAAGAGAGGAAAGCAAAGTTTGTGACTACGCAGAAGATAATTGTCAGAATAGGGTGGCTTTTACCAGCCTTCGGTACTCTCGCGCTCGCTTCGGCGGGACAGGCGCAGACACCCTCGCAAATCCAAAAAGCATTTCAAATGTACTACAATGCGCAGGATGCCGCCTTCGCTCGGAACGATCCCCAGGGTACGACTGCGTATTTCGCAAACGATTTCAATGGGCTTGCCCGCCAAAGACAGGATGTGAAAGAAATTCATCAGCTTGCGTCAAAATCTGCGACCGCACACACGGATATCAAGCATCTGACGCTGAATCTGGCCAAGAACGCCGCAGACATCGTAATCCAGACTCGCTACGTCGCGGTCTCAGTCAATCCACATAGTCACAAAACGATGACAATCGTCATCAGCGGCGTCTACCAGGAAACTTGGGCGAAGCGCCCGGAAGGCTGGCGGATCACGGAGCAGCGCAAAATCTCGACACATACGACAGCGGCTTGAGGAGACTAGACCACAGTTGCAGCATCTCATTGACGGAATTACGCAGCTGATCGCGACGCTCGGCTACTTTGGTGTCCTGCTATTCATGGCGCTGGAATCGGCCTGTATTCCGGTGCCGAGTGAGGCGATTATGCCGTTTGCCGGGGCACAGATTACTGCGCCGACAGGGACGTTTCACCCGAACATTTGGATGCTGACGCTGATTGGGGCGCTTGGTAATTTGATCGGCTCGATTGCGGCGTACTGGGTCGGGTATACCGGCGGGCGAGCGTTTCTGGACAAATACGGCAAATACATATTAATCCGAAAGCGCGACATTGACAAATCGGATGCGTTCTTTCATAAATACGGCGACTGGACCGTTTTCTTTGGGCGCTGGCTGCCGATTGTCCGAACGTTTATTTCCCTGCCTGCTGGGATTGCCCGGATGAGCTTTCCGAAGTTCTGCGTGTTTACGTTTGTCGGCGCACTGCCGTTCTGCTATCTGCTGGCATGGGCGGGGACAAAGCTCGGGCAGCATTGGGGCCAGGTGCATGCCTTGCTGCAAAAGGCCGATGTCGCTGTGACCGTGGCGCTGATTGTGCTGTTTGCGCTCTGGCTGTGGTATCATTTGAGGACGGACCCGGAAGAGATTGGAACAAATGGAGCGCCCACTTCGTAATCTTATTACAGCGCGAAATCATGGTATAATGGATGTAGACCAAGTTCAGCGCGGAACGCCGGTTCGGGCCATCGCGCCCGGCAGGCGAGACATCGGAGCGGACAATGAGCGTCTGTCGTTTCCCCCTCACCCACCTTCACAGGAGGCCGTTCCTTGCAGGACGGACCAGCACGACGAGGCAGCGCAGGCGGTAAGTCAGGTTTTGTAAGACGCAGCAGACGGAATAGGGACGCGAGCGCAGCCTCGGTGATGTAGACGAATTCTACAGACGCCGGGGCTTTGTCATTTTCAAATTCGATCTTCACATGTACGAAAGGACACAGCATGAGCAACTGGGATATTCTAAAACAAGCGGAAGAGCATCGGCAGCTTGGGGACAAGATGCACTGGGAAGGCACCTTCAAAGACTATTTAGATATTGTCGCCACCAATCCGCGTGTCTCAGATCTGGCGCACGCCCGGATGTTCGACATGATTGTCTCGGCAGGTGTGGACGACCCCGGCGAAGGGCAGCCGAAAACCTACAAGTTCTTTGAGGGCGAGCTGTTCGGCATGGAGCGGACGATTCAGCATCTCGTCGAAGAATACTTTGCGCCGGCGGCCCGGCGCCTCGACATTCGGAAGCGGATTTTGATGCTGGTCGGCCCGGTCGGCGGCGGCAAGTCTACTCTGTCTACGCTCTTAAAGAAGGGGCTGGAAAAGTACTCGCGGACGGACGAAGGCGCTGTCTATGCCATCAAAGGCTCGCCGATGCACGAGGAGCCGCTGCACCTGATCCCTGAAGAGCTGCGAGCCAGCTTCAAGGAGCAGTTCGGCATTCATATCGAGGGCGATCTGGACCCCGTCGATGCGTACAAACTCAAGCACGAGTGGGGCGGCAAAATTGACGATGTTCCGGTCGAGCGCATTACGCTCTCAGAGCGCGAGCGGCGCGGCATCGGTACGTTCAAACCCGCCGATCCGAAGTCGCAGGATGTGGCCGAGCTGACGGGTTCGGTCAACATTCAGGCCCTGACCGAGTATGGCCTCGAGTCCGATCCACGGGCCTACAACTTCGACGGCGAGCTGAATATTGCCAATCGCGGCGTGATTGAGTTCATCGAAATGCTCAAAGCCGAAAAGCGGTTTTTGTACGAGCTGAATACGGTCGCCGGCGAGCAGACTATCAAAGCCTCTCGCTTTGCGCTGATTTATGCCGACCTGGTTGTCCTGGCCCACACCAACGAATACGAGTATAACTCGTACTTCGGCAACAAAGAAAACGAGGCGATGATTGACCGAATCTTCGTCGTCCGGGTGCCGTACAACCTGCGCTTGACCGAGGAAATCAAAATCTACGAGAAGCTCATCGGCCAGTCCCAGCTTCAGGACGAGCGCACGGATTTGACCGCCGTGCATATTGCCCCGCACACGCTCCGCACGGCGTCCATGTTCGCGCTGCTAACCCGTTTAAAGCCATCCAAGAAGTCGGGGCTGTCGCTGATGACGAAGCTGAAGCTGTATGACGGCGAGAAACAGGTCGGCGACTGGGACCAGAAGCATATCCGGGAGCTGCAGGAAGAGTTCATGGACGAAGGCATGAGCGGGGTTTCCCCACGCTTCGTCATCAACCGCATCTCGGCGGCTTTAGTCAAAGGCGGCAAAGGCTACGTCACCCCGATTGACGTTCTGCGCGGGATGCGCGACGGCCTCCAGGAATATACGAGCAGCGAGGAAGATCACCGGCGTCTTTTGGGGTTCATCGACGAGACCCGCAAAGACTACGATGAGCTGGCGAAAAAAGAGGTTCAGCGGGCCTTTGTGTATTCCTACGAGGAGTCCGCGACCACGCTGTTGGACAATTATTTGGACAACGTAGATGCGTTCTGCAACCGAACCAAAGTCAAGGACCCGATTACCAGCGACGATGTCGAACCCGATGAGCGCCTCATGCGGAGCATTGAAGAACAGATCGGCGTCAGCGAGAACGCCAAGCGCGAGTTTCGGGAAGGCATCATGCGCTCCGTCGCGTCTGTGTCCCGGCGCGGCGGTAGCTTTGGCGTCGGCACCGACGAGCGTTTGAAAGAAGCGTTAGAGAAAAAGCTGTTCTCGGATTTGAAGGACATCGTCAAGATCACGACCAGCACCAAAACGCCGAACCAAGAACAGCTCCGGCGCATCAACGACGTCGTAGACAGACTTGTCAAAGACCAGGGCTATACCGAGCAGTCCGCCAACGAGCTGTTAAAGTACGTCGGCACCCTGCTCAATCGGTGAAGCCTTATGTCTAAAATTGCCGTCTCCATACAGGATTTTCTTCGCACCGGTGAGTTTGGCCCAATAAAGCTCGGCATTTCCCGTGCCGAGCTTCGGGGCTGCCTCGGCAACCCGGAAGATTGGTGTGTAGACCCAAAAGGGGTAAACTACGCGGCAATCTGGAAGTACGGCGACACCGAGTTCTACTTTGACAACGGCGATACTCTTTGGCTGATCTTTGCCGACCATATCGAAAACTTGCGGGGCGGGGCGGCGGTTGAGATTGACCCCTGGGTTTTTCACGGCGGG
>JAYVVR010000195.1:0-4965 GCA_043786835.1 Armatimonadota bacterium
GCTGGAAATACGTCCCGCCCCGGACCAGAACCGTCGCCCCCGTTTGGGGCAGTCGTCCCGCCCGTTTCAGCGCCCGCAGCCGGTCCCGCGCCCCGGCCAGAGTCGCTAGCGGGTCGGAGAGGCGGCCCGAAGCCCCGTCTCGCCCGTGGGGAGCGACGTACAGCGTCAGAGGCGCGGCATGGGCCGCTGCCGCGCCAAAGCTGAGGAGCAGCAGTAAGAGGGAGAACGCAGAAAAAAGTGCAGGGAAGCGGCGGGTGTCCATAACGTGCTATTCGCCACTCTCGCCGTCTTTCCCTGCATGGACTGAGAAGGGCGAACACAAGACAAAGAGGGCGAACACAAGATAAAGAGGGCGAACACAAGATAAAAAGGGCGAACACAAGGTTCGCGCCCTACATCAATCGCGCCCTACCTCCCGACCGTATCCCTCCGAACCCCGTAGGGGCGAACCTTGTGTTCGCCCTCTTTATCTTGTGTTCGCATTTTTAATGGGTGTTCGCTGCGAAATCTCCGGTTCCATTCTAAGAGTATGCCGAAAATGTGATACAATGCAGGAGTCACCGTCTGCTGAGGAGCAACTTTATGGGAACCTTTTATTCTAACTGCCAGGTTCGCTCTGAATCGCAAGAGGCTGTGATTGCGGCTTTGACTAAACTCCTGAAAGAACCCGCTTACGTCTCGCCGTCCGTCGGCGGCTGGGTGGGTGTCTACCCGGAGGGGACGCGAACCGACTTAGACAAACTGGCAAAGGCGCTCTCGAAACAGCTTTCCTGCGGCGTCTTCACTTGGAATGTCCACGACGACGATGTTTTCTGGTATTCACTGTACGAGAACAGCAAACTGCGCGACGAATTCAACTCCAGCCCGGATTACTTTGAGCCGCTCAGCAAAGCGGAACTGAGCCGCTTGCGGGGTAAGCCTGAAGTGCTGGTGTCGTACTGCCTGGCCGGCATCGGGTATTCGCAGGTGCTGGAAGTGCTGCATCCAAAGCCGCCTGCCGGGCTTGAGACTTCGCCCCTCAGTGCGGCTGTTGCCCCCCCCCATCTCGGCATTGAAGCGCTGGGCCAGTTTCTCAAAGAGCAGCAGGAAATTAGAGGCTACCACTCCGCAAGCGAGCAGGCAGGCGAGTTGGCTGAACTCATCGGGATAGACTGGGATTTATCGTCGTTGAGTTACCGTTACATAGAACACGGGAAAGCTACTTTGGATGACGGAGAGCTTGTTTTCGTTTCAGCGGAGATGCTGTCCGCTAAAAACCGAAAGCCACTGTTATGGGAACTGCCGATTGTGGCGGAAGACATCAAAGCCGCGCTTGATCAGGGAGCCGACCCTAATGAAATCAGCAAGTACGGACAGCACTTTTTTCCTATGGCAGCCTCGGAAGGGGCGGCGGAAGTGGTGCAAGTGCTTCTCGATGCCGGAGGCAATGCGAACACCGTCACGACCAAGAAAATTGAGTATGAGTATAACGAGCGCGGCGTTACCGCTCTGATGGCCGCCGTGATGGGTGGGGCGAACTCAGAAACGGGTTCCGAGGCGGCGGACAGTACGCCGCAGATAAAGACAGTCCAGATACTGCTTGATACAGGTGCGGATGTTAACGCGAAAAGCGAAAGTGGAATGACGGCATTAGCAGAAGCGCAAGAGAATTTAAAGCGATTTTCCGAGCGTAAAGCCGACCGCTGGTATTCGGAAGAAGTGCTGGCGGAGTGTGTTGCTCGGAATACGAAGCTTGTCGAAATGCTGCGGGCGGCAGGGGCGACGGAATGACCTACTGCCTTGCTCCGCAGGGTCCTCCCTAAAGGGAGGATCAGGATTGCAGACGTAGGGGCGCTGCTTGCTGTGCCCTCTTGCTTCGGATAAAGAGGAGCAACTCTATGGGAACCACCTATTCCAACATCCAGGTCCGGTCCGACTCACAAGAGGCCGTCGCGGAAGTGCTGACGCCGCTGCTCAAAGAAGCTGCCTACGTCTCGCCGTCCGTCGGCGGCTGGGTGGGTGTCTACCCGGAAGACGGGGCAACAGACCTGCTTGCCGAGTTTTTATCCGCGAGCCTCTCCTGCGCTGCGTTTTGGTGGGACACCTACGATAGCGACGTGTTCCACTACACTTTATATGAAAGCGGCGAGGTCCGAAACGAGTTCAGTTCAGACCCGGACTACTTTGAGGGGCAGCGGGCAGACGGTGACGAAAGCGATGATGGGAAGACTGACCCGGCACGGGTGCAGGGCAGCCCCGAAATTTTGTTTCCGCTCTGTGTTCCCGGCACAACGCTTGCCGCCATTCAAGCCGTGCTGCACCCAATAACTGCTACAGAGGCCGCAAAGAAACTGATTCAGTTCTCGCCCGTGTCCGACGACCAGTACCTGTTTGCGGACCAGCAGGCCAGAGAGCTGGCGCAATTACTGGGTATGGACAGTTCCCTTGCCTCTCTGGGTTATGGATATATTGAAGCAGGGGAAACGCACGACTATCCGTCGGAAGATCTTTTTGTCGTCAAGCCAAGCACAGCAAAGGCTCAAACCCAACGTCCCGCAAAAAGCCAGGGTCCTCCGAAAGATGGGTCTTCCCCTAAACAGCGAGATGACCTAGGTGTTCCAACCCTAGTCACAGCCGCACGGCTGTGCCGGCCTGATTTAGTGCGGAACCTGCTCGACGGGGAATACGACGTCAACTTAGCGGTGGATGCTTCGCCGCTGCATTCACAGCAAAAGCGTAACCCGGAGATCGCCGATGCGCTGGCAAAGGTGATAAGCCAGCGTTTCGGAGATAGCTATGAAAATGGGATGACGGCATTGATTGTCGCGGCGGGGAGGACTATGGATGATCCTGCCCGACACGCTGAAACTGTCCAAGTGCTGCTTGACGCCGGTGCTGATATCCATGCACGCAGCGAAACAGGCCGAACGGCGCTGAATGAGGCAATGAACAAGAACGCAAAGGTGGTTGAAATGCTGCGGGCGGCGGGGGCGACGGAGTAACCAGCGTAGGTAGGGCTGTTAGGTGACAAAGCTGGGGATTTGGCAGTGTGGCACGAGGGAGTAAACTCCACTCGCTGAATAGGGTCGTCCTTTGGACGAAAGAGGGGAGGACGCTGGATTTTGGGTGTCTTGTCTTCTCGTCCGAAGGACGTTATTTTGTAGCGAGTGGAGTGGAGTTTACTCCTTCGCACATCGCATCAGTATCTTTGTGGTCGGCACACGCACGGCGAAGAATGAACGAAGCAGTGCGGTAGGTCTCAGGAGAAATGGTTTATGTCAGCGAAACTTTGGGCGGGGCGGTTTTCGATGGAAACTGATGCGCTGGTGCATGAGTTTAATGCAAGCTTGGCGTTTGACAAGCGTTTGTGGCCCTATGATATACAGGGCAGTATTTCCCATGTGAAAATGCTGGGAGAGTGCGGAATAATACCCCAAGCCGATGCCGAAACGATTGCAAATGGATTGGAAACATTGGCGTTGGAGTTGGAGTCCGGCGCGGCGGCGCTTAATCCCGACGCCGAAGACGTGCATATGGCGGTCGAGGCGCTCTTGACGGAGCGGCTGGGGCCGGTCGCCGGGAAGCTGCACACGGCGCGGTCACGCAACGACCAGGTCGCGACCGACCTGCGGCTGTATGTCCGGGACGCGATTGACGGTTTAAGAGAACAGATTGCGGCGCTTCAAGAAACGCTGGTCGGGTTGGCGGAGACGCATTTGGATACGCTGCTGCCGGGAATGACCCATTTGCAGCACGCGCAGCCGGTGCGCCTCGCGCACCATCTTTTGGCTTACTTTTGGATGCTGAAACGCGATAGTGAACGGCTCTCAGAGACGCGGGCGCGGGTCAATAAGCTGCCGCTGGGGGCAGGCGCTTTGGCGGGAACGACGTTTCCGATCAATCGTCAGCGAGTGGCGGAACTGCTCGGCTTTGACGGGGTCATTCCGAACAGCTTGGACGCAGTTTCCGACCGGGACTTTGCGATTGAAACCGTCTCGGCGCTGGCTTTGGTGATGGTGCATTTATCAAGGCTCTGCGAGGAGCTGATACTCTGGAACTCGCCGGAGTTTGGGTGGGTCGAGATGGGCGACAATGTCACGACGGGCAGCTCGATTATGCCCCAGAAGAAGAACCCGGACGTGGCCGAGCTGGTGCGCGGCAAGGCCGGACGGGTCTTCGGCGACCTGACGGCGCTTCTCACGCTGATGAAGGGCCTGCCGCTGGCCTACAACAAAGACATGCAGGAAGATAAAGAGTGCGTCTTTGATGCTTTGGACACGGCGCAGATTTGCCTCTCCGTGATGAACACGCTGCTGCAAAATACGGAGTTTAAGACCGAAAAGATGGCCGCGTCGCTGTCCGGAGACTTTTCGACGGCGACCGATCTGGCAGACTATTTGGTCCGCCAGGACCTGCCATTTCGAGAGGCGCACGCTGTGGTCGGGAAAATTGTGAGTGACTGCCTGCGCCGGGGCATGACGCTGGAAGACTTGACCGAAGAAGTGCTTGTCGCCGCGTCGCCCCTCTTTGCCGGCGCAGACCTGGCGGCGCTGGTCAGCCCGCGCGGCAGTGCCGACGCGCGTTCGGCATTCGGCGGCACTGGACGCAACGCTGTGGAACAGCAGCTTGGGATGGCACGGACGGTTTTAGACACTCTTAGGTAAGACCCAATTTGACAAAAGAACAGCAGATCCGCAAAAAAACATCGAACACCTACACTGTTCAAAGACGCGTGTATGCCCCTGCCTTTGGGCTGCTCGCGGCGACGGTCGGCATTCTTGCCGGCGGGCTGCCACTGCCGATGACTGCCCTCGGGCTGTCTTTTGCAGGACTATATCTGCTGGCCGAACACCGGGGCTGGCTCCTTGGCAGCATTGCTGGCCACGCCGGGCGCGAGTACGCGGTTACGGCAGTCTTTTCCATGCTGGTTGCGGCTTTTGTGTTCCTCACCGGCGGCGCTCAGTCGCCGATGCTGTGTGCGCTGTA
>JAYVVR010000196.1:0-13504 GCA_043786835.1 Armatimonadota bacterium
GAGCCGAGCGAGTAGTGGTTGAACGAGTTCATGCCGACATCTCCGAAGCCGCCGTCTGCTGTCCATCCATTCCAGCGCTCCCAAATGGTTGTCGCGCCGTGGACTATCGAGTAGCCCCAGCTTGGAAATGTCTTGTTCAGCAGCAGCTTGTAAGCGACATCGGCATAACCGGCTTCGGTCAGCACCGGGCAGAGATAGCCGACCCCGACAAATCCTGTGGACAGATGCCCATGTTTCGCTTCGATGTCGGCGACAAGATGCTGTGCGGCCAGCGGGCGTTTATCGCCCGGCAGCAGGTTGAAGTGCAGGGCCAGTACGTACGCGGTCTGCGTATCGCCTTTGAGCCTGCCATCGGCGGCGACATAGGCTACGTTAAACGCTGCCTTGACATCGGCAAACAACTTCAGGAACCGGGCGGCGTCTTCAGTGCGGTCTAAAACATCTGCGACCCGGGCCATCAGCGACGCATCGTAAGCGAAATAGGCGGTCGCGAGCAGGTCTTTGTCCGTATCGGCGTCAATCGAGAGCCAGTCGCCGAAATCATTCGAGCGGCGGTTCAGCCATAAATGGTTCGGGTTCGCGCTGTCCAAAAAGTCCATCCAGCGCACCATCGCGTCGTAATGGGTTTCCAAAATGTCCACATCGCCGTACACTTGATAGATTGTCCAGGGCACGATTATCCCGGCATCGCCCCACGCCGGCGCTCCGTCGGCAAAGCCTAATATGCGCGGCGAGACATCGGAAAAGCCGCCTTCGGGCGACTGTGAATCCACGACATCGAACATCCATTTCTCGAAAAATGCTGCAACGTCACGGTTTCCTGCCGCCGTGCGGACAAAAATTTGGGCATCCCCCATCCATCCCATACGCTCGTCGCGCTGCGGGCAGTCGGTCGGAATGCTTAAAAAGTTGCCGCGCTGTCCCCAGTCTATGTTTGACACAAGCTGGTTTACTAATGGATCAGAGCATTCGAATGTGCCGGTTTTGGGAATGTCCGAGTGCAGAACACAGCCCGTGATGGTCTCAATGTTCGGCTCGCCGGGATAGCCGGTCACTTCGACATACCGGAAGCCATGAAACGTAAAATGCGGCTCATAAACTTCGCTGCCGCTGCCGCTGAGAATATAGGTGTCGGTTGCTTTGGCAGCCCGGAGATTGTCGACATACAAAGTGCCGTTGGCTTGAAGCATCTCGCCGAAGCGCAGGCGGACAATCGTCCCGACTGGTCCCGACACCGTCAGCTTCGCCCAGCCGACCATGTTCTGGCCGAGATCGAAGAGAAACGTGCCGGGCGTCGGCTGCGTGACACTCTTCGGCGTCAGCTCTTCCGTCTTACGGACGGGCGGGTCAATCTGGGCGACCCGTAGAATCGCCGGATCGTGTGCGGCTTCCACTGTAATAGCTCGCCAATCGGCATCCTGGAACCCCGCCGTGTCCCAGCCAGGCATCTCAAGACGCGCATCGTAAGTTTCGCCCATCTGCATATCGGAAACGAGAATTGGGCCGGTCGCGCCCCGCCAGTCGGCATCGGTGCCGACAGTTTCGCGGTTGCCATCGGCATATTCCAAGACAATCTGTGCCAAGAACTCTGTTCGGCTGCCGTAATTCGTCCGTTTGTTCTCCCAGCCGAGATAGCCCGCGTACCAGCCGTCCCCAAGCACCGCGCCAATCGCGTTCTCGCCGTCTTTGACAAGCTCCGTCACGTCGTAAGTCTGGTACTGGATACGTTTGGCGTAATCGGTCCACCCCGGCGCAAAATGGGCGTTCCCGACCCGCTGCCCGTTTAAGTGCAGCGCATACACGCCCCGCGCCGTCGCATAGACCGTCGCCCGCGTGATTTGCTTTGTCACCGCGAACCCACGCCGCAGAAACGCCGCTGGGACCTCGCTGATATGTGGGCGGGCTGCCGGCAGGCTGATCCAGTCGGCGGCCCAGTCGCTATTCTCCAGCAGGCCCATTTGCCACTCTGCCGGGTCGCTCCACTCTGAAACCCGGTCATCGCCGTCCCAGACCCGCACTTTCCAGCGGACACTTTGACCCGATACCAGTGCCGGCCCGGTACAAGAAATATGCAGCGATTGGGCTGACAGGACCTTCCCACTATCCCAAAGCGCCCCGTTGCCTACGACAATTTGATAGGCGCTTTGCACGGCACCCTGTTCCGGCGACTCCAGCGCCCAGCTCAAACGCGGCGTTTGCGTGTCAATCCCGCGGGGATTGGTTTTGTATTCACAGCGCAGTGCTGTTGGGGTAAGTGGCATTGGTCAGGCTCCTTCGTCAACTAGTCTAAAATACTTCGTCTTCGCCGAGTACCGGGTTTTCGAGTGTGCCGATTTCGGGGATACGCACTTCGACGAGATCGCCGGGATGAAGCGGGCCGACACCGGGCGGGGTGCCGGTGGCGATCACGTCGCCAGGAGTAAGCGCAATGTGCTTCGAGAGATACGCAATAAGCGCGGGGATTGAAAACAGCATCTCGGACAGCACGGCCTGCTGCTTGATTTCGCCGTTGACACTCAGTGTTAGTGTTAGGGCCGACGGGTCCCCGACTTCATCGGGTGTGACGATGTAGGGACCAAGCGGGCCGAACGTATCGTAGCTTTTCGATAGGAACCAGGGCAGGCTTTTGGCGATGGCCCGCCTTTGAGCGTCGCGGGCCGTCACATCGTTCAAAAGCGTGTAGCCCGCGACATGGGAAAGTGCTTCGGCTTCGGACAAATTGCGCCCGCCTGTGCTGATGACAACGGCCAGCTCACCCTCAAAGTCTACGCGCCCGATCCCTTGCGGAAGCACAATCGGCTGGCCCGACGCAATCACGCTCGACGACGCTTTCTGAAACACAATCGGCTCGTCGGGGACTTCGCTGCCCAGCTCTTTTGCATGTTCGCTGAAGTTCCGGCCAATCGCAAGTATCCGGTTCGGCGCGGGCAGGGGAGCAAGCAGGACAACGCCTGCTTCCAGCCAGAGCTTGTCAAGAACCCGCGCTTTCTCTAAATCTTTCACGACGCCGACATAACTAGCCATCCGGGCCATCACGGCGTTCAAATCTTTCGGAACCGAGACACCTTTTGGGGCCAGCGCTTCGGCGACCGCGACCGCGCGTTCCAGCGGCAGCACTTTCCCCGACCGAAAGATGCCCGGCAGCGTCGGTTCCATCGGGTCATCAAACTCTTTGTAGCAGACAAATTTCACTCTATGTTCTCCTGTGTTTCTTTCCGAAACCCCATGCGCCGCTCCCGTGCGGCTTGAACCGGCGTGTCCGGCATCTGCCGGATGGCGTCAAAAACGATGACAAACGGCCAGTTACACTTCTCTTCCAATGTCAGGATGCGCCGGGCCAGATCGCTATCCTGCGTCAGCAGCCCGCGCAGGGACACAAACGCCCGCGTGATCGCGATATTGACCTGCACCGCCCGGTCACTCCGCAAAACGCTCGACAGCGTCGCCACGCCTTGCTCAGTGAGCACGAACATGAAGTCTATCGGAAACCATTCGCTGTTTCTTTTGACCTCAAACTTGAGGTTCCAGATTGGAACCTCAAAGATTGTTCTGCTACTTATCGTACCACACTAAGTAGCGTTGTGCGAGTTCTTTGATAGTCGTGTACGGCGCTTCGGCGCAGCGCTCGCCGCGAAACAAAAACGTTGGGACATGGGTGATGTCAGCAGCGTAAGCGTCGTCGTCGAAGCGGACAATTTGGTGGTAGTACGCTTTCGACGAGATAGCCGCGAGAAATGTATCCGTGCCTAGCCCAATGCCTTCGGCGAGCCGCCCCAGAACGCTCAAATCGCTGATGTCTTCAGAATGCTCCCAAAACGCCCGGTACACGGCTTCATTGTAGGCATCAAATAGCTCCGGCGCTTTGTCCTGGACATAGGCCGCGCCTTCTAACGCAAAATGGGTGCGGATAATGCCGATAGTCCGGCCTTCCGGGACGGGAGCACCTTCAGCCACAGAAAACAGCTCAAAGCGGGACGGGGGGGCGTCAGGAGCTTTTGGATGTGGGTCAGACGTCGGCAGTGGGCCAAACTCTTCAGGCAGCAGCTCGTACCCCTGCCAGATTTGTTTGATCTGTGGAAACTCCTCGCGCAGCTTTTGGGCCTGAAAAAAGCCGACCCAGCACCACGGACACAGGTAATCGTGAGCAATGGCGACTGTCAGCTCTTTTTTGGACTCGTTTTCTTCGGACATCAGTAAAAATCCTCCACGGTTCTCTTTTGCTTCTTGTACGGTATGCGTGTGCCGTTTTCCTGCTTGCTGCAAAAATCGGCCTTGTCCGGTGCTCTTTCATTGAGGTACCATAGTGGGCAGTGATGCTCCAAAGTTTAGCTCCGCTTATGTTGGGATCTGTGGGAATGGTGTGCCTGCTGTCCGGCTGTACGCCGCGTTCGGCCTCCGCCCCGCCGCCGCCGCCGCCGCCTGCCGTTGTCGCTGGCACACTTGCGCCAGGCGTTGTTCACCGCGCACTCCCGACCACTGCCGGGGCGGGCATTGACCTGATAGACATCGATCTTGAACGCTCTCACTGCCGTCTATCGCTTCAAACCCAGGGGATCACGATGGCGGAGGGGCGCGTGGTCGGGCAGGCACGGACGCCGCACGAATGGCTGACACGGATGCATGGCCTGCTGGCGGTCAACGGCGGCTATTTCGGGGGCGAGGACGGTGCAGGCCGCAAAGAGTTTGTCGGGCTATTGGTTCAGAAGGGCCAGGTGCGCCACGCCGCGCCGCCGCTGGTCGGCTCCGGCAGTGCGACAATCCGCAAAGGCTCGTATATTCGCAGCGCGTTTGGCTTGAAATCTGATGGCACCCCGTCTATTGTCTGGGCGGCGACCGTGCCGGGCCGGCCCCAATCACTTCGAAGCTATGCTGGGCCGATGCGCCGGGACAGCATCCCGTGGGTTGTCGCCGATGCGGTCGGCTGCGGGCCGACACTGATTGCGAACGGGAAGATCGTCGTGACCCAGTATCAGGAGCGGCTCGTCAGCCCCGGCCCGGAGCCGCGCACATTTGCCGCCTATGATAGTGTTCAGGGGCGGCCAAAGCATTTAGTCGTCGGCATCGCATCGGGATCGGACTACGCCGCGCTGGCTGCGTTTTTGTCCCGTTACTTTTCGCGGTACGACAGCACCCGTGCCGAGGCCGCCATGTGCCTTGATGGCGGGGCGTCCACGCAGATGACTTATCTGCTGAACGGAAAAGTGGAGTCGCCGCGCGAGACCGGTGTCACGGTTCCTGATGCACTGGTTCTAATTCCCGGGCGTCGGTGAGTCTTATCAGCGCTTGCTTGCCTTGGGTACAATTACTTATCGATGCAGGGGCGAGAGGAATAAAAATGAAGCGCTACAAGACGGCAGTCACGGATTACGAGGGGATGCAGGGCGTTTTAGACACCCATTCCGAACAGGGCTGGGAGCTGTTCTCGCTGACGCCTGATACCTGGCGGCGTTCTCTGTCGGAAAACAGTGATCTGGAACAGTCGCCATTCGAAGAGCTGGCGACGCAGAACCGTGGCACCCGCGAATACTCGGCGTCTTACTATTTGCTTGTGTTTGAGTGCGACGAGCATCGAAGCGCCGCCGAAAGCTACGCCGCCGCCGAAGAGCCGCTGCCTTACAGCGCGGTTCTGCCTGGCTTCGCGGAATAAAGTTCCTGCCGCGAACTCAAGTAGCGGTACTTATTTAGTTGTTCAGAGGGATTTGTATCCGTCGGTTGTACGGATGCAAAAACAAAAGTAAGCAAATCCTGTGCATCTCCTCACATTTGGAGAACGAGAGCGTTCGCGGCAGCCAATGGGGTTGCGGCAAGCCCGCTGGCAGGAATGTTGATGAAGGTGACGCCGGGCAGAACGTTTCTGGAGTGGTCGAGGCCGGTGACAACTCCGATGGTGACGCCAGCGACTTCGGCGACGGTGTTTGATGCTGTGTTCAGGATGGCCCCTGCGTTGTTCAGGATGGCCCCTGCGTTGTTCGGGTCGTTACAGGTTGCCGACGCTGTGCCGCTGCTGATGGTATTCGTGGCTGTTTCTGCGGCCCGTGCCGCCGGTGACAGCAAGCCTACTCCGCGTGACAGCAGCACGCCAGCAGAACGTCTCATCTCCCTCTTTTTTGCATGATGTCTCTGTTCTAATAGTCCTCATTATTCGTCAAAAGTGCTGACGGTAGAACTGGCGATAGGCAGGCGTAAGAACTAGAGGACAGATACAAAAAACCTCCCTCTGTGTATAGAGGGAGGTTCGATAAAAAAGTAATGGACAGTACAAGATTCGAACTTGTGACCCCTTCGATGTCAACGAAGTGCGCTACCACTGCGCCAACTGTCCACTGACAAAAGAGTATACTGGTCCGTGCGGCAAATGTCAAGGGGTTTGCGTGACAACCACACGCGCCTGCGTCTCAAACTGGGCCATATCAGCGGTCTGCCAGACATAGGTACGTCCCGGCACTGTCGAATAGCCGGCGTGCTCGCCGCTTCGCTCCAACGCCACCAGGTTCATTACTGGCTCGACCGACGGCGGAACTGGGATCGTAAAGAGGTCTCGAAAGGCAAGTTCGCAGGCGTCGGTAAGGCTTCGGCCAAACTGCATCGCCAGTACCACCGATCGGGCTGTCGAGGCGCGAACCGCCCATTCTCCGAGGCCCGTGCAGGCACATGCCCCAAAGCGGTCGTCGCAGTAGTTACCCGCCCCAATCAGCGGCGAGTCCCCAACCCGGCCCGGATGCTTGAACGCCCACCCGGACGTACTCACGGCAGACGCCATTCGCCCCCCCTCGTCCAGCGCCAAAAAATTCACCGTGCCGTAGGTTTCGGAAGTCTTCCGCACTGATGTCCCGTCAAACGCATAGACTTCGCCCGACAGCGTAAACGTCTTTCGCTTGAACGCTTCGGCGGCGGCGGCGGTCAGCAGAGTTCGTGTCTCGAAGCCCTGTTCGGCGGCAAAAAACGCGGCCCCTTCCCCGGCGAGAAGCACATGTCGGGGGAGATGCTCCATCACGGCGCGGGCGATTGAAATCGGGTTTGGGTAGTTTTTAAGTGCCGCCACTGCCCCGGCCCGGCGCGTAGTTCCTTCCATCAGTGATGCGTCCAGCTCAACGTCGCCGTCCGAGTTCGGATAGCCGCCGGTTCCCACCGAATGGTCGTCTAAGTTATCCTCGACGACCCGGCAGGCGGCTTCGACGGCGTCCAGCGCCGAGCCGCCCCTGCGCAGGATTTCCATGCCGACTTCCATTCCGACATCACCGTTTCCACTTGCCACAAGTATCAAGAAATTGCCCTCGGACGCTCTTTTCTCCACGGAAATGCCATTATCCTGCCTATCAGGCAGAAATGCGTGAAAAAGGCAGGGCGAGCGCCAGATTCTGCACTCAACCTCTTGCATAATTCGCTGCGTCACCGGGATCGAGAGTAACCGGACTAGAAATCCGGGTCTTTTAAAAAGCGATTGTCTGCCTTTTACTCCGCTGCGGAACGCAGTGATTGGCACAAGCTGGGACGATGCTAGGAGGCGCAGACATAGGAATTAGAATGCAGGCTGGTCTTCTCTTATGTCCACGGTGTTTGTATCAACGGCGGTTCCATCCACCAGTTCCCGGGTGTCAACGGAGCTGCTGGAGAAATGCTTACTCTTAACGGCAACTTCTACGGCTCCCAGGGCGCTGCCGGCCGTGCTGGGGCCGAGTTCACTGCGGCAGTCCCCACTGCGGCCAATGAGCTGGCGACCGACCCCGTCCCTGCAAGCGAGAACTTGCAGCCTTTGGTGTCCGGGACCGACACTGCATTCGCGCCGCTGACGTTCATGACGACCATAGCCAACCAGAGCATCTCCCTGCTCATTGAAGGGTCAGATGTCAAAGCCGTTGGTACGAACTACGGTCCGCAAATTAACTATGACATGTTCACACTCAAGGATACCCCTGTGATATCCGCCGTGCCGGAGCCGTCCCCGTGGGAATGCTGGCGCCGGCTGTTCTCGGCCCGGGCGGCCTGGCTCCAAAAGCTCGCAATCGCAAAGTTAAAGACGCTCAACTCGGGGCAGCCGCTCAATAGCTTCGCACCCAGTTTGGATTATCTCATTCCTGCCGGCATTTTCCGGCAGGATTATTTTTTAAGTCCCATCTAAAACCGAACTGCGTCTGAAACCGGGTAAACTTGTCGGCAACACTCCTGGCCGGCGCGTCTTTTTACCGGGACGCTTAGAAACCTATCCAACTTGAAGCTTCTGACTGCACAGCCGATTGACTATATTATTATCGCCACTTACTTTGTGGTTGTTCTTGGGATTGGGGCGTTTGTCAGCCGCCGGATGAAAAGCAGCAAGGACTTCTTTGAATCGGGGCGGTCGCTGCCGGCGTGGGTTGCGGGACTGGCGCTCATGTCTGCGAACCTCGGGGCGTTCGAGCTGCTTGGCTTTTCCGGGCAGGCCGCCGAATACGGGATCATGGCCTGCCACTTTTACTGGGTCGGCGCGATCCCCGGTATGCTGTTTCTTGGCGTCGTAATGATGCCGTTTTACTATAATTCCAAAATCCGGTCGGTGCCGGAGTACCTGCAAAAACGCTACAACGAGCCGACACGGGCGGTGAACGCGATGACATTTGCTGTCAGCACACTCATCTTCTCGGGCGTTTCGATGTACAGTATGGGCCTGATCTTCCATGATCTCTTGGGCTGGGACATCAATGCGACGATCTGGCTGGCCGCTGGGATTGTGCTGGCGTACACCTTGCTCGGCGGCCTGACATCGTCCATCTACAACGAAGTCCTGCAATTCTTTTTGATACTTGCCGGTCTGACCCCGCTGGCCTGGATCGGGCTTCACGCGGTTGGCGGCGCTCATGCTCTGCTCGCCCATCTGCCGCCGCCTGACCGTCATGTCTGGGCAGGAACAAGCCATGCAGCGACGAACCCGATGCATATTACCTGGCCGGTGCTTGTGATGGGCCTCGGGACCGTTCTGGGGCCGGGCTACTGGTGTACCGACTTTCTGATCATTCAAAGGGCGCTTGCGGCAAAAGATGTCAACGCCGCTCAGCGGGCGCCTCTCATCGCCGCGTTCCCGAAAGCCCTCTTTCCGTTTTTGACCGTCCTGCCAGGCCTGATTGCGCTTCTGGTCATTCCACATCTCGGTGAAAAGGGCAATATCGCGCTGGGATATAATAATGCTTTGCCGCTTTTGATGGGCAAGTTTTATGGGCCAGGTCTTCTAGGATTGGGACTGACCGCCATGATGGCCTCGTTTATGTCCGGCATGGCCGGCAACACGACAGCGTTTAATACGGTCTTTACTTATGACCTGTACCAAGCGTACTTCGTCAAAAACCGTGACGACAAGCATTACTTAAACGTTGGACGGGGGGCTACCGTCTTCGGCATTCTCGCGTCCATCGGCGCGGCCTACTTGGTGTCGAAAGCGCCGTCAATCATGGACTTCGCGCAGGCCGTGTTCGGGTTCGTCAATGCGCCGCTTCTCGGGACATTTCTTTTGGGGATGTTCTGGAAGAAGACGACGCCCTGGGGCGCATTCTTCGGACTTCTCATCGGAACAGCGGCGGCAGCGGTCCATTATGTGCTGAGTGACCACGGCATTCTGCATTATGCGACTCCGCAGGCGGGCAACTTCGCGCGGGCGATTGTGGCGTTTACGGTGGGAGCCGCCGCGACCCTTTTGATCAGCCTGTTCACGACACCCCGGCCCGCCGCCGAGCTGGTCGGCTACGTTTACTCGGAAACGCCGCGTCCCGAAGCCGACGCCCACCGGCCCTGGTACGAGCGCCCCGTTGTCCTCGCCGCCGTCGTGGTCGTGTTCGTCATCGTTCTGAACATCCTAGTTTGGTGAAATTCTCTCATTTTTCGCAGGGAATAAGCAGGCAAGGTTCGCCGAAGATAAGAGCAGGAGGAACCTTATGACACTTTCAAGCACACTCAGCATAGCCGCAGCGTCGAACCCGATGGCCCCCCAACAGAGCCTCGGCAGCGCAATACTCGCCGGCCTGCAAGCCAGCCAAAGCACCGACCCCGGCGCGTCCGCCATGCTCGGGGCCGTGTTCAGTCAGGCCTCGGAAGCCAGCCGGCTCCTGGCAAGCGTTCAGCCTAACTTGGGCCAAAACGTCAATATGACTGCGTAACCGTTGACGCAGGGAATACTAAGAGAAACGCCATGTCCAGCATTTCGCCGGCCCTGCCCGTGCGCCAAGCATTCGCTGCCGACACGCCGCGCCCGCCGGAGCATCATGCGTCGGCGCCGGCTCTTTCGCCGGCCGACGTCGGCTATGTTAACTCGCTGATGGGGGTCGCCCCAGCCCAATTGATGGAGTCCATCATGCTCAAAACCGGCGTTCCCATGCCGGCAAATCTCGGCCAGGACATTGATATGACCGCCTAATCGCCTCAGTGATGACAGCCCGACGCTCTGTAAAAACGCAGAGCGTCGGGCTATTTTCATCTCTGCCTTGACAATGCGCCGCAATCCCAGTATAACAAAAGCAGAACGGGATTGACGCAGGAGGAGAAGTCATGGCTCACGACGAACAGGATGTTCCGAATACGATTTATACGGTCGGCCATTCCAATCACTCGCTGGCGTTTTTTCTCGAACTCCTGCACCGTCACGACATCGAAGTTCTGATAGACACCCGTTCGTTGCCGTTCTCGCGCTACGCCCCGCAGTTTAACCGGGACACGCTCAAAGCGGCTGTTTTGGAAGCGGGCATCAGGTACGGTTTTTACGGGCGCGAGCTTGGCGGCCGGCCTGAAAATACAGACTTTCACGACGCCGAAGGCCGGGCCGATTACGCCCAAATCGCTGCGTCTGAGTTATTCCAATCCGGCCTCACGCGCCTTGTCGCCGGCAGTGTTAAGCACCGGGTCGCGCTACTGTGCAGCGAAGAAAACCCATCTGTCTGCCACCGACGCCTGCTGATAAGCCGCGTACTGTTCGAGGTCGGCCTGAGCATCGCCCACATTCGCGGTGACGGACGCCTGGAGACCGAAGCCGACCTGCGGGAAGTGGACGCGGCTTTCGCCGAAGACCAAACGCGCCGGCAGGACGAAAAGCGAGCGAGTGCAGAACACAAGCTCCAAGCGCTCGAAGATCGCTGCGCCATGCGGCGTGCGCTTACCGAAGCGCTCTTAAATCGAAAGATTGAAAGCCGCCGAGAAGCGGAACTGGCACGGTTAGAAAAGACGCGACAGCGTCAGGCCGCCGCCGAGCAACGAACCGCCGAACGTAAGCGCTCACGAGTTGAAACCCAAGCCCGGAAAAAAACGGCGGCACCCAAGCTATTCGACATGGAAGAGGTTTAAGCATGGAGGTTTTTACGATCGGCTTCACTCAAAGCACCGCTGCCCACTTTTTCGAGCGGATTCGGGACGCAGGGATCAAGCGTCTGCTCGACGTTCGTCTCAACAACACCTCCCAGCTCAGTGGGTTCGCCAAGCGCGATGACCTGGCTTTTTTCCTGCGTGAGCTGTGCGGCGCGGATTACGTTCACGAGCTGCTGCTCGCGCCGACGCAAGAAATGCTGGATCGTTACCGGAAAGAAGGACACGTTTGGGCCGACTATGAGCAAAAGTTCCTGCGGCTTTTGTTGTCTCGCAAGGTCGAAACGCTGAACAAGGCACCCTTCTTATCTCCCACGGTTTTGCTATGCAGTGAAGCGACGCCTGAACTGTGTCACCGCCGCCTTGTATTGGAATACTTGCAGCAGCACTGGAACGATTTGACGATCACGCATTTGTAGCTCGCCCTCAAAACGAATCCCGATGCCATACGGAGGTGGCAAAAATGCCGACAGTTGAAATTCTCTGCCTTGCGAACTCATGGAAGCCTGGTGGGCGCTGTGTCGCGGGCCTCAAAACCGACGGCACCGGCTGGGTACGGCCTGTTTCGGCGCAACCGACCGGCGTCCTGCAATCCAAACATTATACGCTTGCTTGGGGAAGGGAAGCCGTGCTGCTGGATGTTCTCAAAATGCGCCTTTCCGGGCCGCAGCCTTCTTCCCACCATCCCGAGGATTGGCTGGTGGACGCAGGCCGCTGGAAACGTGGCAAGCCGATTCCTTCCCAAACCGCATTGGCTTTTCTTGATCAATGCTTGACTGCCGGGCCGGATCTGCTGGGAGACACACACGAGAAAATCGCCTATTCGCAGCTTCAGCGCCACCCTGTCGCCGGGTCACTCGCTCTGGTTCGGCCCCAGGCGCTGTCGTGGCGGATTCGGAGAAACCCCGCCGGTGGCAGGCCCAAAATCCGCGTCCTCTTCACGCTGGCTGGAACGGCTTATAATCTGCCGCTGACCGATCCTGTGTATCAGCGGCGGCTGGCCGGACTGGCGAACAGCGACCATGCCTGGGGGCATCCCGGTCAGGAGCCACTGTTGACAATCAGCCTCGGCGAGCCGTTCGGTCAAAACGCCGACTGCTATAAGCTGGTCGCCGGAGTCGTTGAACTGGTTTCAAGCGGTTTAATCACGAAATTTGCGGAAAACAAGGAAAAATTATGGCGTATTATTTGGGACTGGATATTGGGACGAGCGGGATGAAGGCGCTCTTGATTACGGAAGCGGGGCGGGCGGTGGCGTCGGACATGCAGGAGTATCCGCTGTACACGCCGCAGCCGCAATGGGCGGAGCAGGACCCGGAAGACTGGTGGCAGGGGACGATCAAAGCGACCCAAGCTGTCCTGGCGAAAGCGGGGGTACGCGGCGAGGAGATCGCCGGCATCGGGCTGTCGGGGCAGATGCACGGGTCGGTGTTTCTGGATAAAGAGAACCGTGTTTTGAGGCCCGCGCTGCTCTGGTGCGACCAGCGAACACAGGCCGAGTGCGACTGGATGACCGCGCAGGTGGGGCCGGAAAAGTTAAGTGAGTATATTTCTAACCCAGTTTTGACGGGCTTTACGGCCCCCAAGATTATCTGGCTCCGAAACCACGAGCGGGAGACTTACGACAAAGTTGTCAAAGTGCTGCTGCCGAAAGACTATATTCGGTTCAAGCTGACCGGGGTCCATGCGACCGAAGTTTCCGATGCCAGCGGGACGGCGCTTTTGGATGTTAAAAACCGGCGGTGGTCACGCGAAGTCTTGGAGGCCGCCGGCATTCCGTACTCGTTTATGCCGGAGTGCGCGGAGAGCATCGAGATTACGGGCCATGTTCACGCCGAAGCCGCCGCGCTGACGGGCCTCGCCGTGGGGACACCGGTCGCAGGTGGGGGAGGGGATCAGGCGGCGGGGGCGGTCGGGAGCGGCATTGTTGAGACCGGCATTGTGTCCAGCGTCGTCGGCACAAGCGGGGTCGTGTTTGCCTACTCGGACACGCCCGCGACCGACCCTAAGCTGCGGGTGCATACGTTCTGCCATGCCGTGCCCGGCAAGTGGCATACAATGGGGGTCTCGCTGTCGGCGGGCGGCAGCCTGCGCTGGCTTGCGGACACGTTCTTTCAGCCCGAAGGAGTGGTTTCGAAGACGACCGGCGCGGACCGCTATGCGCTGATGGCTGACGGCGCGGCCT
>JAYVVR010000197.1:0-4963 GCA_043786835.1 Armatimonadota bacterium
TGTTCGACCCCGTTCAGATAAGTCACCAAATAAGTAACTCTCTGCGAGCCGGCGGCATACTCGGGCGCGTTTAGGTGGACTTTCTCGCCTCGCTCGACAGTTTTCTGCACCCGCACGGTCAGCAGCAACGGCAGACGCTGAACATTGACCGTGTCACCGGGCCTCAAACGATTGACATTCACGCCGGGGTTTGCCCGGATAAATTCTCCAAGCGAGAGATGACTGCGATAAGCGATCCGCGAGCCGAGGTCGCCGGAGTGCACCGTGTAGGTTTTGCTCGGCGGGGGCGTCCAGTAATAAGGCGCAGCGGCAGCCGGATCGGAGCGCAGCAGGCGGGTGTCTACCGCGTGCTTCTCGATAACGATTTTCTGGACAATCTTGGCGTCGCCAGCGATCGGTGCGGATGGCGGCATCTGCTCCCAGTGGTCTTTGACCAGCTTCAAGGTTTCGGTTGCCATGTCGGGGGTAGGAAATGCAAGACTGGGGCGCTTGTCTACGAAAACGACATAAGCGGGAACACGCAGTTTCAGCAGGCGGGCGAGCTTCGCCTGCGCGGCATCATCGGTGTCCTGCGGGGTATTTGCAGGGGCGGGGACAAGCGAGACTTTTTGCAGCCGTATCGGGGTTTCCTCGGCAAACGCCGACCCGACCAGACCCTCCTCCGCGCCTTTGACAGCCGCATTCGCGGCAGCAGTATTGTGAACTGTCGTGACCGGCTTGCCATCTAAGACAATCGTCACCGGCTGGCCCTGATGGCGAACATAGAGAAATGTTCCTGTGCCGGCAACAAGGGCGAGTGCGAGACCGGCCGCCAGCAGCTTAAAGACTTTCAGCTGCCGGGCCAGCGCGCCAGTCGAAGCCGGCTCGGTCGGTATCTTGGACGCGCTAGTCATAACGTTTTCACCAGGGACGGGCGCTGGCGATCTGCATCTTCTGGCGAACCTGCGCCATCGCCGCTTGAAGCTGAGTGTCGTTGACCGTATCGCAGATCGCTTCCGGGTGAGCGCGGCGGAATGCGGCCCCTTTTCGCAGCGCGGCATCAGGAATCTTTACCACAATGTTCGGCAGGATGCCTTTGTGGTGAATGTCATTCTTGTGCGCCGTGTAATAATGCTGGGTCGTAATCAGCACCGCCGAGCCGTCTGGCAGGCCCTGAATTGTCTGGACAATCCCCTTGCCGAACGTCTTTTCGCCGACCAGTACCCCAGCTCCGGTATCTTTGATTGCCCCAGAGACCACTTCCGACGCCGAAGCGCTGTCGCCGTTGACCAGCACAGCCAGCGGGTAGTGCAGATTGGCCCGGTGCTGGGCAACATCTACGTTAGTCGGCTCGAGCATGTCGGCGGTCTCGGTCCGGTCCCGCAGCCAGTAGACCGGCCCGTTCGGGATAAAGCGGCTGGCGACCTCGCGGGCAATATCGAGCAGGCCGCCGCCGTTCTCGCGCAGATCGAAGACAAGCCCCTTCATGCCCTGCGCCTGCAGCACCGTCAGCGCTTTGCCGACCTGAACATCGCTTTCTTCGTTGAACGTGGACAGCGAGATATAGCCGATCTTGTTCACCGGGTCCACCATCGCATACTGAACCACTTCCTGACGAACCGGGGCGCGGACCAGGTGGATTACCACCGGATGCGAAACCCCGCGCCGCTGCAATGTCAGCGTGACGGGGGTCGCGATGGGACCGCGAATGAGCTTGACGACTTCGGTATCAGGGAGTTTGAGCGTTGAAGTCGTGTTGACTTTCAGGATGATGTCGCCGGCCATGACATTGCCTTTGATCGCCGGAGAGTTCGGCAGGGGCCGGACGACATAGACCTGCTTCGCGGGATTTGTGCCGAGAAGTGCGCCGATGCCGACAAACTCATCGTTGTTCTCCTCCTGCATTTCTTTGTAGCCTTTGGGGTCCAAAAAACGTGTGTAGCGGTCTTTGGTCGCGCCCATCATGCCCCGGATGGCATTGTACGTCATCTGCGTCGAGTCAATATCTTTGCCGTAGTAACCGGCTTGGAGTGTCGCCAGCACATCGGCGTAAGTGTTGTACGGCGTATCGGGTGCGGCCTGCCCGTGCGCCGCCGTCAGGAGTACGCCCGACAGCCGCGACGGCATCAGCTCCGCAACAGTCCGAAACGACTCGGCGCTGTGAACCGTCCGCAGGTCGCTAAAAGACACCCCGCCGACAAAGGCGACGCCAAGCAGCACCACGGTTCCGGCAGTCCGTCCAATTATTCGTCCGATACGCATAAAGTATTCCTATCAAAAGCGAGATGTCCTCCCAGCCCCCAATAATGGGAGAGCCAGAGTACGAAGAGCCTGTTCCTGTCATGCTCCCCCATTGTTGGGGGCTGGAGGGCGTTCTTATCCCGCGCTCGCCGGGACACGGGCAACTCGCCCTGTCAAGACACTGACGGCTCGGTCAAGCGGCGCGTCGCCGTTTGTGTTCGGCAAGACAACGTCAGGCTTGATCCCAACGCCGCCAAAAACGCCGTGAGTGGCCGTCAGGAGCTTGCCGACGGTCATGGTGAAGCCGGAGCCGTCGCGCAGGGTAATCAGCTTGACATCGCTTGCATCGCCAAAGGTCGTGTCGCCGACCAGCTTTGCGCCTTTCGACTGCAATGCCGCCGCCAATAGCTCGGCTGTATTCGCCGTGCCGTTATTGATCAAAACCACAATCGGGCAGGTAAGCGGCGAGTCGGGCGTGACTGTCAGAGGCTGGACTTTTTTGCCTTTAGTCTCCAAATAGCCAAGTGTCGGAACCGAAGACAGCTTGCCAGCAATCGCCGTGCCGACTTCCAGCAGGCCGCCGGGCGAGTTCCGCAAATCTATGACAAGGCCCTTCGGCGCATTCCCGAAACCCGCCAGCGCAGAGGCAAACTCTTTGTCTGCGCCCGTCGTGAACGCCGCAACTTTCAAGTAACCAATACCGCCGGGCAGGCTGCGAGCCGTCACCGCAGACACGACCGTCGGCGCGGACGTATCCAGTGTCATCGGCACCAGCCGGGACGCGTTCAGTTGGCCCACTTCGACCGACAGGGTGATTGTCTTCAAAGTCGGATCGGTCAACTTTGTCTGGGCCTGAGACAGCGACAGGGAGCCATCAATCTTTTTTTGCAGCGCCGACAGCAGTTCGTTGAACGTCACCGGGTCGTCCTGCACGGCTCTCAGCGCTTTCGTCTGTGCATAGATATACGAATCATCGTAAATCCACTGACCATTGATAGATTTGATGGTATCGCCAGCCACAAGGCCTGCTTTTTCGGCAGGGCTGCCCGGCAGGGGCGCAACCACCACCAGGCTGTACTGCGTGTAGGCGGGAACATCCCCGGCTTTTGCGTGGGCGGTGCGGCGAACGGCAAGCGCCGCACTGATGCCTTTATACACCCCTTTTGACTCGGCGTTCAGCTCGGCGACTTCGGGAGCTTCGAGAAAACGCGAGTCTGGGTCTTGAAGGGACGACAGCATGGCGGACGCCGCGCCGTGCGCCATCTGCCTATCAGTCGGCAGCGGGTCTACAAAGTTGCGCTCAATCAAAGCGTACACCTGGGCGAAAGTCGCACCGGGGCTGGTCTCGGACAAAAACTGGGTGCTGCCACGCGAGTCGGTATCAGGCCCGATGCTCTCGCCGTCATTTCTGCCGCCCTGCGCCGTTTGACCGGCGGACGCCAGCACCACCGCCGGGTGCGTAGGGGCGGCGGAGACAGGCTGGTACAAGTTATGGCCGGCGGCTTGGGCCGGCCCGAAATGGGTGCCGGCGGCAAATGCGCCGACGGCAAGTGCGCCGACAAGAAAAACGCCGGCAGTCCCGGCAGGATTCAGCTTCAACGTGTGTATTCCTTTGTCTGTCCCTGAGTCTTTCCCAAGTCTTTTATTATCTTTGCGAAGTCTTTTATTATACCATTCGCCCCTGCCCGCGTCAATCAGTCTTCTTGAGACAAATCGCCGTGTTTTTGGGTATTATAAATAGGGGAAATCTTTAGGTGCTTACGCTTTTTCCACGCCTTCGGTTCCCCAGCTCAGGAAAGACAACCTAATCCAACGGAAAACACCTTAAACCCAATTATGACCTTTGATCCCCGCGAAGATGCCCTGGCCGATCTGCGTGACCGGCTGGCTGCTGACGATGAAGACAACTCAAACCCCGGCACCGAAACATCGCCCCTCTCGGCGAACCAGATGCGCGTGACCGATAATCTTTCTCAGCTTCTCGACATCCTGCCGCCGTCCCTCCGGGCAGCCCTGGAGCTTGATGACCATTCGGCAGGTCTCATCGAGATTGTCATGGATTTGGGCCGGGACGCTGAAGCCCGATTCGCCGACGGCTCCGCCTTGTGGCTGCAGGAAGGGACTCCTGTGTCTGCCGAAGATATCGAGTATGTCACGTCCCGTGTCGGCATGTTCGGCAAAGATAACCGGGCCGGCATTGAGCGGACTTTGCACCGGATTTCCGCCATTCGGAACCGGCAGGGCAAAGTCGTCGGCCTGACCTGCCGTATCGGGCGAGCTGTCTACGGCACGATTGATATTATCCGGGACATTGTCGAATCCGGCAAGTCCATTCTGATGCTGGGCCGGCCTGGACGCGGCAAGACAACCAAGCTGCGCGAAATGGCGCGTGTGCTGTCTGACGAGTTCAAGAAGCGCGTCATTATTGTAGACACGTCGAACGAGATCGCCGGCGACGGCGACATCCCGCACCCGGCGATTGGCCGCGCCCGCCGAATGCAGGTGATCGAACCGGACTTACAGCATGCAGTCATGATTGAAGCCGTCGAAAACCATATGCCGGAAGTTGTCGTGATTGACGAAATCGGTGTCGAGCAGGAAGCGTTCGCCGCCCGGACCATCGCTGAGCGCGGCGTTCAGCTTGTCGGCACGGCCCACGGCAACTCGCTTGAAAATCTTTTGATGAACCCGACACTTTCGGATCTCATCGGCGGCATTCAAGCCGTTACGCTCTCCGACGAAG
>JAYVVR010000198.1:0-4958 GCA_043786835.1 Armatimonadota bacterium
GCTGTTTGCTCGATCTTCACAAAGGGTTTTCGCCGGGTTGAGCCAGTAGTTCTGGTTGTTGCCGAACTCGCCCATCCAGAGCGGCATATTTGCCAGCGACGCCAGCTTTTTCATATGGGCGATCATCCACAGATTCGGGGCGGCGTCCCACCAGTAATGTGATCCATCCGGTCCGGCATCGGGGGTCGCAGCGCCATGACCAAGGACATTCTGGTAGTTCTCCGGCATCGCGCCACCGTATTTGTGAAACGACAGCGCCATGTTATGCTTTGGATCGGACACCTGGATCGTGCTTTGCACTGTGTTCGCCGAATTGTAGAAGAAGCTGTCCAGCCGGTCTCCGAACATATAGCCTTCCACGGTAATCATGTGATTGGCGTCACTTGAACGAATCGTGTTAATGAGCTGCTGGTAGGTATAGTTGAGGCCAGGGTTGGTATGGCTGTCTGGGATGCTGGTTCCGACATTGGTCCATCCCTGCCAGCCCGGCTCGTTCATCAGATCGTAGCTGCCGAGATACGCCTGGGTGCTGTATTTCTGCGCGATCGCCTTCCAGATGCTCTCCAAACCGACCAGCGACTGCTGATCGACAGCGAAGCCGTAGGGGACGATGTGCATGTCCAGCAGGACGTAAACATGGGCGGCATTACACCAGCTCATCAGAGAAGAGAGGTAGCCCCAGCCGACTCCTTTGTGATCAAGGACGGGAACGCGGTGACCGGCGGCATTCAGCGCCGTTTCACTGGCCGCCGTGCTGAACAGCCGGTAGTCAATCGGCACACGGATCGAGTTGAACCCCATCTGCTTGATCTGCTGGACATCCGCCCGCGTAAAAAAGTTACTATAAAAGGCTTTTTTCAGCGCGGCGACGGTATGGTCGGGGGCTGCGCCCTTCAGCATAGTGGTCACGACCGGCGTGAATGGCTGCACGGCATCGGCGGACGGATTCTGTGCCCAGTCGTCGGCAAGAGCGGCCCCACCATCATACCAGAACGGCTCATAGGTCAGCCAGGCGCCGGTGTTAACGCCGCGCAGAATGATTGGGCCGCCGCTGCCTTCCACCATGGTTGTCCCGACGGCGTGAAGATACTGCGCCTTTGCCGGATGGCCTAGGTCAGGCGCGACTACCGCCACTGCCAGAAGAAGGAGGCAGAGCCGCAAAAATTGGTTTCTCATCTGTTTCTCCTAGGTGTCGTCATCGGGTGTCCGGGGCAGCAAGAGGCTGTGCAGCCACCGTATCGGTCGCGCCTTGTTTTAGGCCAGCGATGATCTCAGACTTCAAGTAGTAGCTGCTGGGACTAGCAGGGTTCTGCCACCGGGTCAGCCCGACTGTCCAGGTCTCCAATATCTTGTCGTAGGTATCTTTTTCCAGGTTGTAGCTGACTGAGCCGGTGTAATCAAACAAGCCCCAGCCGCCTTGATTGACGGTCTTATATGTCCAGACGGCCCAGCCCCAGCCAACACGGTCGAAACTCCGGGTCATATCGGCGGCGTTCCCGGCGACATTGCCCGCATCCTCGCTCTTGGCCTCTCCGACAAAGCAGGGCAGAGTCGTAGCGTACTCATTATGCTTGGGAAGCTCGGCCATGAACTTGGCGAACTCGGCTTTGCTACCGGCGGGATAGTGGCCGGAACACATCGTATCGGTCCAGCCCAGCTTTGGGAAATCGCCGGTGTTGACCCATTCCGCTACCAGCATCCGCTCCGGCTCCTGGGTCCGGATGGCGGCATAAAACGCACGGTGAGCGGCGTAGAAGTCGTTGGAGCCGGTCGGCTCGTTGATCAGATCATAGGCTGCAATCGTTCCATTTCCCCGAAAATGTTTCGTAAGGGCCGACCAGATTGACGACGCCTGGGTGCGTTCCGCCGCGCCCAGCTCGCCTCCCCGGCAGATGTCGCCGTAATCTTTCTGCTGACCGGGCCAAAGGTGCAGGACAAAGATGACGTAGATGTCACGCTTGGCGGCTTCCTGGACTACCCAGTCAAAGCGCGAAAAGTCTATTCCGCCCTGAGCATCCCGATACCAATTGCCGTTGGCATCCTGCAAATTGCGCCAGCTAAACGGCACACGGATGAGATTGAAGCCATAGCTTCTGATATTGTCCATGTCCCGGTCGGTAAACCAGTTGTCACGCCATGCATTGATGAGCTTGGATGCCTTCGCGGGTCCGAACCGGGCTTCCAGTTCTTCCAGGGCAAAGCGTCCGGCATTATTGGGGTCTGACGCAAAATAAGGGGCCGTTTTGCTACTGCCGGGGGCGTCGCTCTGGCCGCACATCCAGCCCTCGGTGACCAGCCAGCCGCCGATGTTCGCCCCACGCAGCGTTACAACGCGGCCGCTCTGATCCCGAACCTGATTCCCCGACGTATGCAGGTAGCGTGGGTCCACGTCCGGAGTGACGGCGACGTTCGTGAACGTGCTGACGCTGAGCGCGGCTGTGTGCGAGGAAACGGCGATCCCGGCCAGAGCAGTCCTGCCAAGGACAGGCGAAGCAGGCTTGCCGATCTGCGTCCAAGTCAATCCCGTGCGGCTATAGCTGCCTACGACGCGATTTTTGCGGCGGGTCACCCTGACCCAAACGGGCGCTTTGACGCCGAATGCTTGGGTGGAAACACACATTCCGCCGGCATGGGCGCGACACTGGAACAGAACACCAGCGCCGGGGGTCACGACCACTGCAGCGAACGCCGAGGTTGGCGCAGCATCATTTCGCAGCATGACGCCGCTTTTGGCAGTCGCACCAGTCCTGCCGACACTTGTGACATACGCCGTTACACTCCCGTTTCCTACGAGTGTTCCGCGATTGAAGTGAAATTGGTCCGAGCGGTTTCCGATGTCCGCTCCGCTCCCGGCAATGGTGTAGACGCCGGAAGTGAATGAGGTCGCGCCGGCCTTCAGTGGGGACCCGATATCGAGGTCAGCACTCGAAGTCGCATGAGCGCGAATGCCGGCCAGCGTCAGGGCGGCAATGCCTAGTAGCAAAGCAAGCACCCAACGTCGGGAGTGGAGATATTGCGGTGTGACCATGGTTCTGACCTCTATCATGATGTGTCGTCGTTTCGGCTTGAAGTCTTTATTAATACGATTAACGTATATCGTATTACTAAGCATAATAATCATATCACGGATGCCGTCGGTTGTCAAGCGTCCACCAATCGAGAAGTGTCTATGTTGCATCGGTGTCAATTTTGGTCTACAATGCGTTATGCTTACTTGCCCCACCTGTGGAGAAACCACCCGCCAGCATCAAGCCGGTACTAACCCCAGCGGAACCGCCCGGCGCGAATGCCAGCACTGCAAACGCACTTATACCCCGGCCCCCAAAACACGCGGCTATGATCTTGACCTGCGCCGCCAGGCCCTCAAGCTCTACGTTGACGGCACCAACTTCCGCCGTATTGCCCGGCATCTGTCGGTCAATCACCAAACGGTCATCAACTGGGTCAACTAGGCCGCTGCCAACCTGCCTGCACCCCTCCTGCCCCAAGAGCGCCAGAAGGAAAGTGCCGTCGAAACCTTGGAACTCGACGAATTGTTTGCGTTCGTCTCCCAAAAAAAGAGCCGGCCTACCTTGTAGCCTGCGTCGAGCGGGACGCCCGCTACATTTTGGGCTTCGGGGTCGTTTGGAGACGGGACTGGGAGACCATGCAGCAGATCGTCGATGATGCCCCGCCCGCCCATCGCTACTTCAGCGATGGCTTTGCGGCGTATGCTCAGCTTCTGTATTCGGGGACGCACACAGTGGCAGAGGGCAAGAGTGAGACGTATAGTGTCGAGGGAGACAACGCCGAGATGCGTCATCATCTGGCGAGGCTTGGCCGCCGGAGAGCGCCAGAAGTTCAAGCGAGCATTTCCGAAAGCGCCGGCTCACGTCTGCGATTTTGTTGCTGACTTGATCTAAACACTCCTAAACGGTGCGGCTTTCCTTGACCTCCCGAAGAATCTGTGGTAAACTTTTTAGGATAATACGCTTTATATTATCGCCGTCAGAGGAGGAATTATTTGTGGCCGTCATCACCATGCGCGATATTGCCCGGCAGGCATCAGTGTCTCAAGCGACCGTTTCTCTGGTTCTCAACGACTCTAAGAACGCTTTTATTTCCGAGGCGACACGCGACCGTGTTCGCGCTACGGCACGCGAGCTTGGCTACCGCCCGAACCAGAATGCGCGGGCGCTGGCACGGGGCAAGACCGACACCATCGGTCTGTGGATCAAGTCGCTCCATTCAACCTTTTACATGCAGCTTCTAAACGAGCTGGACCAGATCGTGACCGGCGAAGGATACTCGCTGATCATTAGCCGCAACACGTCATTGCAGGAGACTTCTTCCATCATGCAGGCATTCCCGATGCAGTCGGTGGATGGGATCATCGCTGTTGATATTCCGGAGACGGTCGAGCACTACAACCGGTACACTTCAGGGACACCGCTGGTCAATCTCGGCAGCCAGTATAGTGGCAGCGTCGACTATGTCGCGGCGGAGCTTGGCACAGGGACCCAGGAAGCCATCCGGTACCTGATCGGGCGCGGCAAGCGGGCCATCGCCCTGCTGATTGACAGCCCCAGCCACAGCGCCGGGGGAGGCGAGCGCGAAACTGCTTACCGCGCCGTCATGCAGGAGGCCGGACTGGTGCCCGAGATCCTCCTCGCAGAGAGTCAGGCACATCAGCATGCACGGGACGCTGTGATTGCACGAGTCCGCGCCGGAGCGCCACTCGAAGCCATTTTCTGCTACAACGACGACATGGCAATCGGCGCAAACCGCGGTCTGCACGATGCCGGCCGGCGGGTGCCGGAAGATATCGTCCTGATTGGATGCGACGACATCAACGAAGCCCGTTTTCTGGAGCCGCCCCTCAGCAGTATCGGGCATCCGCGCACCGAGATGTGTTTACTGGCCTGGCAGTTCTTGCAAAACCGAATGCGTGACCCGAAGATGGAGATTCAGACTGCATT
>JAYVVR010000199.1:0-4957 GCA_043786835.1 Armatimonadota bacterium
TCTCTCAGCGAAAAATTCTGGCAGGCAACCTGGCTGCTACAAATTATCGTCATTCTGTTTCTCGTCCGTGGTTTTTACCGGGACGAATACGATGTCTCGGTTGGCGAAATCGCGTTGTTCTCTTCGCCTTATGTTTTGATGATCGCTTCGTTTATTCTGGCAGGACGCTATTATCAAACGACCGGCAAAGCTCTACAAGAAGAAGCTGAAAGAGGAAATCATGGCAAACACAGTGTCGGCGCAGACCGGGCCGCAGACAACCGCAGAATATGAAGCTGAGTTCGAGATGCTGATGCAGGAGGCGGCACGGCTCAACGAACTCATGGCAAGTGACCGAATTGAGATTGAACGCCTGAAAGCCGAAACGAAAGTGATTCGTGACGAGACTCGCAACATGCTCACAAGCATGGGCGAAGTTGTAGCTGCTAAAGAACCATGTGTTAAAACACACGGCTACACGGCGCAGACGCCATAAAACACCGCTTCGCGGGGTTTGGAATAAGATTTGTATTGGTGCCGCGAAGCGGTACTTCATAGCGTCCTCGCTGTGTAGCCGTGTGTTTTAACACATGGTCTCCAGACACCAACCAATGCCATTTTTGCCAAAACGAACTCTATTGACTTTCACCTGTCTGCTCTTTCTTACGGGCATCGCTCACGCCGATACCACTGTCAAACAGCTTGCGCCGGGGGTGACGCTGACGCAGGAGATTGACCGGAAGACGCCGCTGATTATCAATGTCGTGTCGGTGGACCTGGATGCGCCCGGTGTGCGGATCGGAGTCGGCATCGGGCAGGACAAAGTCAATGCGCCAAATGCCACCCATGGGCGCGAGGATGTCTCGCGGCTGGCCCGGCGGGTCGGCGCGGTGGCGGCAATCAACGCTGACTTCTTTCCCTATACCGGCGATCCGCTCGGGGTCGGTATCCGGGATGGCGAACTGTTTTCCGAGCCATTCCTCGGCATACGCGGCCGCGGGCCGCGCGTGACATTGGGCGTGACAGCTGACGGTAAAAGCATACTCTTTGACACGCTCGGCTTTCTCGGCGACTTGCAGGCCGCGGACGGCGCGCGGAGCTATCTGAGCGGGATTGACCGCTCGACGGCCCCGAATGAGATCGTTGTTTACAGCCCTGTGTATGGGCAGATGACATCTAATAAGCCTGGCGGGGTCGAAGTAGTTGTTGAAGGTGTCAATCTGCCTGTCAAAGCCAACAAGCTGATGGCCGGGCGGGTAGCGCGGGTAGAAGCTGTGCGGGGGACAACCGAGATAATCCCGGCGGGCGGGCTGGTGATCTCCGGTGGGCCGGGCACGGGCGCAGACTTTCTGGCCCGGCACCTGCATCCCGGCGACCCCGTGAGCTTCGTACTGGCGATCGCCCCAATAGGGCAGACGCTCGGGGCTTTGCAGGTGGCGACGCTTCCGCGCACTCGAAGCGATCTGCCGTCGCGCTCCGGTGCTGGGCTGAGCCGGGCCGCCTACGTCTGGGCGGGCGTCACGGCGGCAGTCGGCGGCGGCCCGCGATTGTTAGTGGACGGGCAGATTGCCGTAGACTGGGCCGCCGAAGGGTTTGAGGCCGGGTTTGCCGACGGTCTCAATCCGCGCACTGCCGCCGGCACCAGCCGTGATGGGCGGCAGCTGCTTTTGGTCACTGTGGACGGGCGGCAGGCAGTCTCGCGCGGCGTTTCGCTGGGCGGCATGGCCCAAATACTCAAGCGCTATGGGGCGTGGAACGCGATCAACTTAGACGGCGGCGGCTCGACGACGCTTGCCGCGGATGGTTTGACTGTGAGCAGTCCCGGCGGGGATGGTTCTGAGCGGCCTGTCGCCGATATGCTCTTAGTTTACAGCGACCGTGCCTATCAATCGCCCGCGCCCTTGCTGCCGCTGACGCTCGTTTCCGACGATACGCCGCCTGCCGTGATCCTCCTGCCGAACACTGCCGTGCGCGTTGGAACTGCTGTTCCGCTGAAGCTGCAAGTTGGATTAAAGATGCTTTCCGGCTCTGCACCGGGCATTGTCTGGCAGGGGCCGGCAACCGGCGGCATTGGCTTCGTGAACCAAAAAGGGTATCTTATCACTACAGCACCCGGCACCGGTACCATTTCGGCGCTCTATAAAAGCCATTTACTGACCGCGCAAATCACGGTCATCGGCAAAACCGTGCCGGTTTCGGTCTACACGCTTTCCTGCCGCCTCGTGCCTGACCCGTCCGGCCTTGCGAGCCGAAGTCAGCTTGTCGTTCGCATTACCGACCAGAACGGCAAGCCGCTTCCGTCCGCACCGGCCCACATTACTGTAACCGGCGGCACTGCCGACCAAACGACTGTGCAGACCGACCGCGACGGCACGGCGACAGTCGCTATCACCTGGGACGCCGACACCGGCGGCACGATTTCGATTACTTCAGGGGTATTGACGCCTGTAAACTTGACACGATTATGACACAAGAACTCTCTATTGAAACGCCTAAAACAGAACCAAGTCTGCTGACACTCAAAGATGTCCGTCACGACGCCCGTGTTCGAATCTATATCACCCGGGCCAACGAACAAATGCAGGCCATCGGCTATACCGAGCATGGGCATCGGCACGCCGGCATCGTCTCGACCATTGCCCGGACGATTTTGACCCAGCTTGCCCACCCCGAGCGCGAAGCCGAGCTTGCCGCGATTGCCGGTTACCTGCACGACATGGGCTGCGTCGTCAACCGCATCGGCCATGTCGAAGCCGGGGCGACGATGTCCTACACCATTTTGACCGACCGGAAAATGGCCCCTGGTGAAATTGCGACCGTCATCGGGGCTATCGGCAACCACGAGGAGCCGAACGGCCTGCCGATTTCCCCGGTGTCCGCCGCCGTGATTATCGCCGATAAATCCGATGTCCATTTCTCGCGCGTTCAGGAGAAAGACCCGGTCAAATGGGACATCCACGACCGCGTCAACTCCGCTGTCCAGAAGTCCTATCTGCACGTCAACGCCGAAGCGAAAACAATCATGCTGGAACTCGAAATTGACACCACCCACGCCAGCGTCACCGAATACTTCGAGATTTTTGTCCTCCGAATGGTCCTCTGCCGCCGCGCCGCCGATTTTCTCAAGTGCAAGTTCCATCTCAAAATCAACGGCGTCAATCTGTAATACTAAGGAGCAATGCTATGACGCCGATGTCCGAGGTTGTGTTGCTTATCTCACTCGTTATCAATGGTAGATGGCTAGGCAACAGTATTGTCGGTCGTCTTAATGACAACCCCACCCGCATTTTCCGAGTTACACTTGCATTGCTTGTCATAACAGTCTCACTCATTGCGGGTGCTTTTGACCTGCACTTTCATGGGCCGCTTTACGCTGTGGATAAAGCCCTTTGCATGATTTTGATTGCGGCGTGCGGGACTTGCCTGCAACGGCTCATGGAACTGTTGCCAAGTCCTTGGGGAAACGCGCCCAAAAAGCGTAAGGCCCGTTGACGAGGTCCGTCGCCCCGAACCCAAACCGCCTGCACTCACGTTATAGAGGAGTATTACGCAATAAGAAGGTCCGAATTGAGACTCAAAGCGAAAACGCGGCGTGGCTTCACGCTGATTGAGCTGCTAGTTGTTGTCGGCATCGTCGCGGTGATCGCGGCAATCTTGCTGCCAGTCTTTGCAACAGTGCGGGAGCGGTGGCGGCGCACCGTCTGCCAGAGCAACTTGAAGCAGATTGCGCTTGCCATGCAGCAGTATGTCCAGGATAATGGCGGGACATATCCGCCAACTTCTTGCGATTGGGCCTATTGCCCCTACTCATACCTAAAAAACGTCGACGTATTTCGCTGCCCTGACCATGCCGCAAACGAATTTTCGGATCACTTCGGCGTTGAGCCGCCAGTCATCTTGCCAAATCATAGCGTTTGGGAGAGCATGACATATCCAGTAGATTACGCATACAATATGCCCCGCCTAGTTTCTTTTCCTCTATCATTGCCGACGAAAGCGACTTATGGGGTTACATGAAGCGCCGCTTGCCACCCCGTCAACGATTGAGCTAAACGTGGACGCGAGCTGGAGCAACGACAACGGGGATCACTATTTTCGGCAAGTGATGACTTCCTGCGGACGTGAGTTTTACGGAAATACACTGCATTCCGGCGCGGGCAACTACTCGTATGTGGACGGGCATGTGAAGTGGCTGACGCCAGAAGAGGCGGCCGCGATTGAGTGCGCGAATGGGCCGCTGCCTGCGCCGTTCAAGGATTGAAACGGTTCACGGGGCTGAACCCCCCGTGCTTCAAAGGCAAACCCCCGCCTGCGCGGGCGAAGAATTGAAACTCTGTATGTGCCCGCGAAGGCGGGGAATTGCCCTTCAAAGCACGGGGGTTTAGCCCCGTGTCTCTGCGTGAAGTCCTACTCAGTAAAACCGTGAACCAAACAATTATCTCTTTCTCCATTGCGCTCGCCGCTCTTTCAGTCTCGCTGCAAACAGTGCGGGCAGACACGCCGCCGCGCTACTCCGTCACCGATCTTGGCTCGCTCGGCGGGCGGGAATGTGCGGCGACAGGGCTGAATAACTCGGGGCAAGTTGTCGGCGGGGCGGATACGGCGCGGCACGGCAAGGGGCCGGAGTTTATCACGAATGTCTTTGTCTGGCAGAACGGGCATATGAAAGCCGTGCCGGGGCTTGACGGCAGCCATGCGTTTGTGGTGTCGGTCAATGCCCGAGGCCAGATGGCCGGGGCGTACAGCCCGGATCCGCTCAAAGCGAGCTTCGCGGCGGCGCTGTTTACGCTGGGGGGCAAAGTGACGCTCTTGGGCGGGTTCCCGTCGAAGCAGCACGGCTACTCGCTGTCGCAGGCGGAAGCAGTCAACGCGAAAGGGCAATGCGTCGGCATCTCAAATAATCAGGCGTTTTTTTGGACCGCCGGCAGGCTTAAGAAGCTGTCGCCGCCGAAGGGCTACACAGCGGCGGACGCGAGTT
>JAYVVR010000200.1:0-4930 GCA_043786835.1 Armatimonadota bacterium
GATTGACCCCTCTGTGCCGTTTGCCGACTACTACGAGGGAATGCTCAGTCTCGGCCCCTACCGGCTGCCGGACGCAGGCTATACCATGCTGGCGTACAAGACGCCGACCCCGGACTTTTTGAAGTTTCAAGTTGGGTATTCCTACCGAATTCCCCTCTGGGAGCTGGTCTATCACGAGTGCGTCGTCGCCACCTGGTACTGGGGCGATGCGACCAATAAAGCCCCCGAAGTCTGGCCGCAGCGCGATCTATTCAACCTTCTGTACGGCACCCCCCCGCTGTTCTTGTTCGACAAAGCGGGCTGGGAAAAGAACAAAGCGCACTTCGCAGAGACCTACCGCAGCGTCTGCCCGACTGTTCGGCGTTTGGGCTATACCGAGATGATTTCACACGAGTTTCTGACCCCGGACTATGCCGTTCAGCAGACCCATTGGGCGTCGGGGACCACGATTACCGTCAACTTCGGCACGTCTGCCTATCGCCTTCCAGATGGCTCTCAATTACGCCCCGGCGGCTGGCGAGTGTACTAGCGAGAGGGAAATTTATGCTTACGATTACGGGCGAGATTGTCACTCCAAGCGGCGTTCTCTCCCACGGCGCACTGACGATTGATGACGCCGGCACGATTGCCGGCGTGTCCGAAACGCGCATGTCGGCGCGGCAGAGCGGCGACATTGACGCGGCGGGCTTTCTGGTCCTGCCGGGTTTTGTAGATGTTCATGTCCACGGCGGTGGCGGTGCGGACTTTATGCACGGGACAGCGGACGCGGCTCGCCAAGTCGTTCGGACCCATGCCCGGTTCGGCACGACAAGCCTGCTGGCGACGACGCTCACGGCGTCACGGACTGCGACGGACCAGGCAATTGATGCCGCGCGGGCTGTTCTGGAAGACCCGCAGGACGGCGAGGCGCGAATTTTGGGCATACATCTAGAAGGCCCTTACATCTGTTCTGCAAAGCGGGGCGCACAGCCCGCCGAGTTTGTCCGCCCGCCCGATGCCGCAGAGTTTACCGGCTGGATAACACGCTCAGGCGGATGCATTCGAAAGATCACACTCGCCCCGGAAGTCGCCGGGGCGGAAGCGGTTGTTCGGCTGGCCTGCTCCCAAAATATCACGGCGTCGGTCGGCCATACGAACGCAACTGCCGCTGAAGTCGAAAGGGCGATAGGCTGGGGCGCGGCGTCGGCCACCCATGTCTTCAATGCTATGACCGGCCTGCATCATCGGGAGCCTGGCACTGCCGGGGCGGCGCTGGCCCGGCCTGAAATCGTCTGCGAAGTCATTGCCGACGGTGTTCACTTAGCCCCGCTTGTCGTGAAACTGGTTGTCGCCGCCAAAGGGCCGCTTAGGATTACACTAATTACCGACGCGATTGAAGGCGCGGCGATGCCGGACGGCGAGTACGAGCTTGGCGGCCAGTCGGTGTACGTCCAGAACGGCACAGCGGCGTTTGCCGATGGCACTCTCGCAGGCAGTGTGCTGACGATGAACGCCGCGTTTACCAACCTGCGCCGCTTCGCTCCGACTGTTTCGCTCCCCCACGCCGCCTGGATGTCCAGCGGCAACGCGCTCCGTCAAATGGGTCTTGACGACAAACTCGGCGCGATTGCGCCCGGCATGACGGCGGATGTGGTCATTCTGCACCCCGAAACCGGCATCGTCGAAGCGACGCTGATTGGCGGACGAGTGGCGTACCGGCGGTAACCCCTGCGTTAAGAACCCCTCCATTAAGAACCCCTCCCGCTCTAAGAACCCCTCCCGCTCGTACCTCGCTCCCTCCCCTGTTAGGGAAGGGCAATAAAGAAGGGCAATACAGACTCGGAGGCCGGACGAAACGCACGAGCCTGTTTGTCCGGGCTAACTTCTTGGCCCTTCCCTAACAGGGGAGGGAGCGAGGTACGAGCGGGAGGGGTTCTTAATGGAGGGGTTCTTAACAGGGAGGAGTTCCGGGAACCTTGCCCTTTTCCCCTGTGTTCCCCCAACAAGAGATTAAACCCTCTGCCAAATCCAATGGAGACCACGATGACGCATATCCTACATATCAACGCCAGCCCGCGCAGCGATGCTTCCCAGTCGCGCATGATCTCGAACGAGCTTGTCGAAGCCATGAAAACCGCCAATCCCGGTATCACTGTTACCGACCGCGACCTCGGCCACCAGATCATTCCGTTCGTCACCGAGCCGTTTATCTACGCCATGTATACACCGGAAGAAAACCAGACCCCGGAGCAGAAAGAACTGCTGAAGCTCTCCGACGAGTTGATTGCTGAGCTGCTTGCCGCTGATATTTACGTTTTCGGCGTTCCAATGTACAACTTCGGTGTCCCCGCCGTCTTCAAAGCCTATATTGACTACGTCGCTCGTGCCAACAAGACGTTTAACCCGGCGACTTACGAAGGTCTCTTGAAGAACAAAAAGGCCATTGTCGTCTCCGCCCATGGCGGCGCGGGGTATGGCCCTGGCCAGGAGCGAGAGAGCTACAATCAGCTTGTCCCGACCCTGCGTGGTGTTCTCAGCCTCATGGGCGTCACTGATGTCGAGTTTGTCAGCGTCGAAGGCACGGCGGGTCCCGCAGAGAAGCAGGCCCCGGTTCTTGATGCCGCCCGCGCGAAAGTCGCAGAACTGGCAAAGGCGCGATGAGTGCGAAGCGCGAGGGAGTTTGCTCCTTCGCACTTTTCACAAAGCCCTTATATCGAACCCAAATAAGCCGCCTTGATCACAGGTGCGAACACGCGAAAGACACAATTTATGACAAACGATTTATTTTCGGCCTACACGCTCGGACCGACGACGCTCCCGAACCGGATGGTCATGGCCCCGCTCACCCGCAGCCGGGCCGGGGACGGCGATGTGCCGAGCGATTTGGCCGTCACCTACTACACCCAGCGGGCGACTGCCGGGCTGATTATCAGCGAAGCGACCCAAATCTCGCCGCAGGGGAAAGGTTACCCGAAGACGCCGGGCATCTACAGCGAGGCTCAAATCGCAGGCTGGAAGCGTGTGACCGACTCGGTGCATACGCACGGCGGGCATATTTTTTTGCAGCTTTGGCACGTCGGACGCATTTCGCACCCCTCTACGCAAGAAAAGGGCATACTGCCCGTCGGCCCGTCGGCGATCAAGCCTGCCGGAAAGATTTTCACGGACACCGGTGAGCAGGAGTTCGTCACGCCTCGCGCACTGGAAACGTCTGAGCTGCCAGGCATTGTCGAGCAGTACCGGCAGGCCGCACAGAACGCAAAAGCCGCCGGGTTTGACGGCGTTGAAGTCCATGGAGCGAACGGCTACCTGCTCGACCAGTTCCTACGTGACGGCACAAACCAGCGTACCGATGACTACGGCGGGTCTATTGAAAACCGCGTTCGGTTATTGCTGGAAGTCGTCGAAGCAGTCATTAAAGTTTGGGGCGCGGATCGGGTCGGCGTCCGGCTGTCTCCCTATAGTAACTTCAACGATATGCGCGATAGCGACCCCATCCCCCTGTTCACCTATGTCGCCGAAAAGCTGCGCGGCCTCGGAATTGTTTATTTACACGTCATCGAACCCGTTAACGCCGACCATCCAATGGCAATGCCCGAAAGCAAAAAAACGCCGGCTGCGCCGATTTTGCACAAAGCGTTCGGCAGGACTTTTATGCTGAACGGCGGCTACGACAAAGAAACCGGCACTGCCGCCATTGAGAATGGCGATGCCGATCTCGTCTGTTTCGGCGTCCCGTTCATCGTCAATCCCGATCTGGTGAAGCGGTACCAGACGAATGCCTCGCTGAACACGTCTGACCCGTCTACGTTCTACGGCGGCGATGCCGGCGGCTACACCGATTACCCAATGCTGGCAGGGTAGAGAACCAAACCTCACCCCGAAACGCGGCTCCGGGGTGAGGTTTCCTTCTGAAAGTGACCTTCTATGAAAGCCTACCAAATCCAAAGTTATGACGGCCTCGATGGGCTGATTCAAACCGAGATTGCGGAGCCGACGCCGCCGGGATCGGGGCAGGTTGTCGTGCGTGTGCGGGCCGTCTCGCTGAACTACCGCGACCTGATGATCTTAACAGGGCAGTACGGCGGCGGCAACCCACCGCCGGGCCTGATCCCGCTGTCCGACGGCGCGGGCGAGGTATCGGCAGTCGGCGCAGGCGTCTCGCGGGTTAAACCTGGCGACAGAGTTGCCGGCATTTTCTTTCAGGACTGGCTGGGCGGCGGTATCGAAGTCGCCCATCATAAATCCGCGCTCGGCGGGGCAAGGAACGGAATGTTTGCTGAATATGTCACGCTGTCCGAAAACGGCGTGGTCAAACTCCCCGAGTATTTCAGCTTTGAAGAGGCTGCGAGCCTGCCCTGCGCCGCCGTCACCGCCTGGAACGGGCTTGTCGAGCAGGGGCATTTATTTGCTGGCGAAACCGTGCTGCTTCTAGGAACCGGCGGCGTTTCGATGTTCGCGCTCCAAATCGCCAAAATGCACGGTGCGAACGTGATTATTACGTCATCGTCGGACGACAAGCTAGCGCGGGCGAAGGCGCTTGGGGCGGATGAGACGGTCAACTACAAAACTTATCCCGACTGGGAAAAAGTGGTCTGGAACCTGACAAGCAAACGCGGCGTGGACCATGTGGTTGAAGTCGGCGGACCGGGAACATTCGAAAAATCTCTGGCAACGGCGAAGCACGGCGGCCGGATCGCCCAGATCGGTGTGCTGTCCGACCCGGGCGCGAAGATTTCGCCGCTGCCAATACTCGGCAAGAGTCTGCAAATCAACGGCATCTATGTCGGCTCCCGGACGATGTTCGAGCGGCTGCTGACAGCATTTACCGTCAGCCAAACGCGGCCAATCATTGACCGGGTGTTCCCATTTTCCGAGGCCAAAGCTGCCTATGCCCACCTGCAAAGCGGCGCTCATTTCGGCAAGATCGTGATCACGCTGGATTGAGAAC
>JAYVVR010000201.1:0-4925 GCA_043786835.1 Armatimonadota bacterium
GCCGGCATGAAGCGTGTCACCGCCGACCATATCGGAATGCTCGGCACGGTCGTAAACGCACTCGCGCTCCAAGACTCTTTGGAGCGCCAGGGCATTGATACGCGGGTCCAGACCGCCATGCCTATTCAGACAGTCGCCGAGCCGTACATCAACCGTCGTGCTTTGCGCCATTTAGAAAAGGGCCGCGTCGTGATTCTCGCGGGCGGCACCGGCAACCCATTTTTCACCACGGATACTGCCGCCGCGCTCCGGGCTACCGAAGTTCGCGCCGAAGCGATACTCATGGCAAAGAACGGCACCGACGGCGTTTATGACAAAGACCCGCGTACCAGCTCCGACGCAGTCAAATTCGATAAAATCTCGTTTGCCGATGCGATCAACCGCCGCCTCAAAGTCATGGATTTAACCGCGATGGCGTTCTGCATGGAGAACAATATCCCCATCGTCGTCTTTGACATCAATGTTCCCGGCAACATTCAGCGCGTCGCCGAAGGTGCATCCATTGGAACGCTTGTCTCCAAAGATGCGTAAGTAAACAATACGCCATGGATGTGCGGAACCAGTTTTGGCCAGCATAGATCGCCATCTACAGCTTTCAATGCTGAGCTGATGCTCCCGAAAGAATTACAGGACAAAACGCACGTTCTCGCAGGGGAGCTTGCCTGGACCGCGCCGGAAGCAGTGCAAGTGATTGATTGGCTTGAAGCAAATGGCTGGGAAGTCGTAGGGGTCGAGGCCTGGCGCAGCACGCAAGGAAAACCGTTTTTTGTCGCGTCAAGTGACTACTCGCCGCCCATCAATGATCAGGTTACGCCTAGAAGTGTTACTTGGTGCGCTCACAAAGCGAGGCTGTTTGTTGCCAAGTTCAGTCGCGAGCCGGATGCACTGTTCAACATTGCAGCGTGAGTACGACGGATGCGCCGAGACGCACCCTATCATTTAATCCAATCGAGGAGTATAGATTATGAGTTTAGCCGATCTCGCCAAAGATGCCGAGCAAAAGATGAAGAAGACGGTGGATGCGACCCAGCATGATTTCGCGACCATCCGCACAGGCCGCGCGACGCCGTCGCTCGTGGACGGCATCTCGGTGGAATACTTCGGGACGCCGACGCCGCTGCCGCAGCTTGCGACAATCAGTGTCCCCGACTCGCGTCAGCTTCTGATTACACCCTATGACCGTTCTATGACGGCAGCGATTGAAAAAGCCATCAAGAACTCGGATCTGAATATCAATCCGGTCAATGATGGGGTTGCGGTCCGGCTGACAATCCCGCCGCTGACCGAGGACCGGCGCAAAGAATTTGTGAAGATTCTCAACAAGAAGTCGGAAGAAGGTCGGATTTCCATTCGGAACATTCGGCGCGATGTCAACGATCAGTTTAAAGCGCTTGTCAAGAAAAGTGAAGCGTCCGAAGATGACTCGAAACGCGCTCAGGACGGCCTGCAAAAGCTGACCGACCGCTATATTATTGAGATTGACAAGATTACCAAAGCTAAAGAAGCCGAGCTGCTTGAAGTCTGAGATCCCTGGGATTGACGCTCTCAAAGCGCGGCTTGACCCAGGGCGTCTGCCTACCCATGTCGCAATCATTATGGATGGCAATGGGCGCTGGGCGCATTCGCAGGGCAAGGACAGGCTGTTCGGGCACTGGCAGGGTTACCGAACACTGAAAGAGATTGTCTCGGCGGCTGACGAGCTAGGCGTTCAAACCCTGACGGTATTCGGCTTTTCAACGGAGAATTGGCGGCGGCCTGAGGCGGAAGTCGGCGGCCTCATGGCGCTGATGCAGGCGGCAATGCAGGCAGAAATCGAAGAGCTGATCCAAAGCCATATTCATATCCGCGTCACCGGGCGGCTGAACGATCTGCCGGACACGCTGCGCGAGACACTCGAGAGCGCCATGCGTCGGACGGCAGACTTTACGCGGATGACATTCAATTTAGCGATCAACTACGGCGGACGGGCTGAAATCGCTGATGCTGCACGGGCGCTTGCAGAGGCAGTCCAGCGCGGCGAGATGACGCCGGGCGATGTCACGGAAGAGAATCTAGCGGCGCAGATGTACGCGCCCGACCTGCCGGACCCCGATTTGCTGATACGCACGGCCGGCGAGATGCGGATCTCAAACTTTTTGCTCTGGGGCATTGCGTATTCGGAAATCTGGGTGACACCGACCCTCTGGCCGGATTTTACACCGACGCTGCTGACGGACGCTCTTGAAGAGTACGGGCGGCGGGTTCGCAAGTTCGGCGCAGTCGCCCACCCTGTGTAAAGAAGCTTTCTTGAAGAATATTGTCATTTTAGGGGCGACGGGGAGCATCGGTGCGCAAACGCTGGATGTGGTTCAGCGCCTGCCGGACTTCCTGCGTGTCGTCGGCCTGTCAGCCTATCGTAACGAAATACTGCTGCAGGAGCGGGCACAAAAGTTTGGCATCTCGCCTGCCAACTTGGAATGGGGCGATGCGGCAGATTTAGTGCGCCTGGCGACACTACCCGAGGTCGACCTAGTCGTTGTCTCCGTGGCCGGAGCTGTCGGCACTGCCGCGACAATCGCGGCGCTCGAGGCCGGAAAAGACGTCGCGCTCGCGACGAAGGAAGTGCTGGTCGCGGCGGGCGAGCTTGTCACGGCGGCGGCAAAAAGAAGCGGCGCGAAGCTCTTAACGATAGACAGCGAACATTCGGCCATCTTTCAGTGTTTACAAGGACAGAATCCGAGGTTTGTTGAAAAGCTGTGGCTGACCGCGTCCGGCGGGCCGTTCCGCGAGTGGAGCGCGGAGCGCATGGCGGCAGCGACCGTTGCAGAAACGCTGAACCACCCGACATGGCCGTCAATGGGCCGCAAAATCACGATTGACAGCGCGACATTGATGAACAAGGCGCTTGAGACTATTGAAGCCAAATGGCTGTTCGATGTCCCGATTGACAAAGTCGGCGTCGTCATCCATCCGCAAAGTGTCATTCATTCATTGGTTGAGTTGTGCGACGGCTCACTGCTGGCCCAGCTTGGCGTTCCTGATATGCGGGTTCCAATTGAAGTGGCTTTGCTGTACCCGGAACGCGCCGACTTTGGCGCACCCAAGTTTGATTTATTGGCCCAAACGAAACCGCTGACATTCGAGGCCCCCGATGAGTCCCGCTTTCCGAGCTTGGGTTTGGCTCGCCGGGCGGCACTGGCGGGCGGGACACTGCCGGCGGCAATGAACGGCGCAAACGAAGCGGCAGTTGCGGCGTTCCTGGACGGCAAAATCGCGTTCCCACAGATCATGGGCCTGACAGAAAAAGTAATGGACGCGCACACGGTTCAAGTGTCGCCGACACTTTCGCAGATTACAGAGGCGGACACGTGGGCGCGGCAGTCGGTCCGGCAATGGTTGTAACAGTCCGGCAGTTGTAAGGAGACTTTGGCTTGGCAATTTGGGCGAACATCCAGCAGACGATCACGCTGTTGATTATTTTAAGCATTCTCGTTGTCGCGCATGAGTGGGGGCATTTTATCGTTGCCCGACTTTGCGGCATCCGGGTAGATGACTTCTCCATTGGCTTCGGCAAGCGGCTGTTTCGCATCGGCAAGCGCGGCGATACTGAATACAATGTCCGGATGCTGCCCCTCGGCGGCTTTGTCAAAATCGCCGGCATGGAACCTGACGAAGCGCCGATCACTAATGCCAAGAATAAAATTTTTGAGCCAGGTGCGGACAGTGACCCGGACGCCGGCGAAATCCCTTTACTGGCAGAGAATACCGGCGAAAGCACCCCTTACACCGGTCCGGACGGCTTTTACAGCAAGCCGCTCTGGCAGCGTTCTCTGGTGATTTTGGCTGGCCCCGTCATGTCCCTCTTGTTCGGCTACCTCGTGTTCTGCCTCATGGGTGTGACAACTGGCATACCGTCAGGCCGTGTCCTGCCCCGAATTAGCCTGGTCGAGCCGGGCGGGGAAGGCCAAAAAATCGGGCTTCATGCCGGAGACACGATTACGGCGATTGACGGGCAGCCAGTGATGGATGGCCGGACAATGATTGCGAAAATCAACGACAGCCTCGGCAAGCCGATTACGCTGACAGTGCAGCGCGGGGATACGACGCTCATAAAGACGGCGACCCCAAGGCCGGCAGTCCGCGACGGCAAAACCGTCATCTACACGAGTGTAGTTCAGCCCGGCACGTTCGGTACCCAGATCGGCCTGCAAACCGGCGACACAATCCACAGCATTGCTTCTGCACCGACCGACAATGCCGACCAGGCGCTGAAAGCTCTGCGTGATCATGCCGGAAAATCCGTTGACATTGTTGTGACACGCCCCACGAGCGACGACCCGATTTCCCTGCATGGAACCGTGCCAAGTGTCGCCACCGCGCTGCCGATGCTGAACTCGCACCCAATTGGAGCGCTTAAGATTGACCCTTCTGCTGAGATCAAGCATCTCAGCCTGGTCGAATCCGTCGAGACTGGAACACGGGCCGCTGGGTTTTACTTCACAAGCGTCGTCGGGATGCTGCATCGTCCAGGCCAAATCAAAGAAAACGCAGGTGGTATTATCTATATGTACCAGATGACTGGCGTTGTTGCAAAAAATGGTCTGGTAGATAAAATCAATTTGATGGCGGGCCTGTCCATCAGCTTAGCGATCTTCAATTTACTGCCCATCCCAGTTCTTGATGGCGGTCATCTGCTGACCTTCTTCATCGAATGGGTCCGCCGGGGCAAGCGTCTGACCGACCGCCAGCAGCAGGTGTTCCTTATGACCGGCCTTGCGATTATCGGAATTTTGTTTGTTTTGGTCATGTCCAACGACATCTTACGCACCATCAATCATCAACTGCCGCAGTAGGCAGCATATCATACGTCAGAACCCCTCCCGCTCGTTCCTCGCTCCCTCCCCTGTTAGGGAAGGGTCGGAGAGACAAGTGGCAGAATGAAAAAC